>DAIOGR010000030.1:0-13704 GCA_036745155.1 Gaiella sp. | reverse complement strand
CTGCGCTCGGTGCTCGGCCAGCACCAGCTCGACGAGCTGCTGTCGGAGCGCGACAAGATCAACGTCCTGCTGCAGTCGATCATCGACGACGCCACCTCGCCCTGGGGCATCAAGGTCTCGATCGTCGAGGTGAAGGACGTCGAAATCCCGTCCGACATGCAGCGCGCGATGGCGCGGCAGGCGGAGTCGGAGCGCGAGCGCCGCGCCAAGGTGATCTCGGCCGAGGGCGAGTACCAGGCGTCGGAGCGGCTGAAGGATGCGGCTGCCGTGATGGCGCAGGAGCCGATCACGGTGCAGCTGCGCTACCTGCAGACGCTGCTCGAGATCGGGTCGAACAACAACTCGACGATCGTGTTCCCGATCCCGATCGACCTCCTCACGGCACTGTCCAAGCTGGCGGGGGACAAGCCGTAGACCGGCGGCACGACCCGCTCTCGGGTCGTTCCACCATCGTCGCGCCCGGCCGGCGGCTGCGTCCGGGGGAAGCCGCCGGCTCGATCCCCGCCGCAACCCTCGACGAGGTCGAGGGTTGCCCGTTCTGCGCGGGACGCGAGCACCTGACGCCGCCGGAGGTCCTGCGGCTCGGCCCGGCGCCCTGGCAGGTTCGCGTGTTCCCGAACCGCTACCCGGCCTTCGAGCCGCAGGAGGTCGTGGTTCACACCCCCCGCCACGTGCGGACGCTCGCGGAGCTCTCCGGCGACCAGCTGGCCCTGGTGGCCGAGGCGTGGCAGCGGCGCGAGCGAGACGCAGCGAGCCGTGGGCTCGCCTACCTGCACGCTTTCGTCAACGAAGGGCGTGCAGCCGGGGCAAGCCTCGCACACACCCACTCGCAGCTCGTCCCGCTGTCGGAGCCGCCTCCCGTCGTGGCGCTCGAGCTGCCGCGGCTCGAGGCTGGCGACTGCGTCCTCTGCCGCCTCGTGACGCGCGCGGTCGACGGCGGCTACGTCGTCGCCGAGCGGGACGGGGTGTTGCTCCTCGCGCACCCGGCGGGACGCGCGCCGTACGAGCTCCTGATCGCTCCCGAAGCCCATGACCGGAACGGCTTCGGCGGCGGCCTCGTCACGGCCCTCGGCCTCCTCGCCGACGGCATCCGTCGGTTGCGGTCGCTGGAGGGGCCGGTGTCCTGGAACGCCTGGCTCCATCACGGCGGGCACTGGCACCTGGAGGTGCTGCCGCGGTTGAGCGTCTTCGGCGGCGCCGAGCTCGGGGCCGGGATCTACGTCAACGCGGTCGCTCCCGAAGCGGCCGCCCCTGCGCTGCGCGACGCGGGGTAGCGGCCGCTACCCGTCGGGCGACTCGGCGGCTGCGTCGCCGGCAGCAGGATCGGTCTCGTCGCCGACAGCCGCGGAAACGCCATCGGAGCCATCTGACCCCGACGCCACGTCGAGGACGTCGTCGTCGTCGGAGCCGACGACGGGCGCGAGGCTCGAGACGTGCTCGCCCTCGCGGAGCCGCATCACGATCACGCCCTGCGTGGCCCGGCCGGAGCGCTTGATGTCGTCCACGGACATCTTGATCACGGTGCCGCCGTCGGAGATGAGCATCACCTGGTAGCCCTCGCGAACGATGCGGGCCCCGGCGAGCTTGCCCTTGCCCTCGACGAGCTGGGCCGTCTTGACGCCCATCGTGCCGCGACCCTTGACGGGGTATTCGGACACGCGCGTGCGCTTCCCCCACCCGTTCTCCGTGACGACGAGCAACTCGGCGTCGTCGGAGGCGATGTCGACCTCGATCACCTCGTCGCCGGCGCGCATCCTCATGCCGGCGACACCGGAGGCGGGCCGCCCCATGGAGCGGACGTCCTTCTCGTGGAAGCGAACCGCCTGTCCGAGCCGCGACACCATCAGGATGTCGTCGTTGCCGTCGGAGAGGCGCACGCCGATCAGCTCGTCCTCCTCGCGCATCTTCAGCGCGATGATCCCGTCCGCCTTCAGCGGCGTGTTGTACTCGAGGAACTCGGTCTTCTTGATCACGCCCTTCTTTGTCGCGAAGACGAGGTACTTCGACTCCTTGTAGTCGCGGGTCGCGATCACGGCGCGCACCTGCTCGTCCTGGCGGAACGGCAGCAGGTTGACGATGGCGCGGCCCTTCGACTGCCGCGAGCCGAGCGGGAGCTCGTGCACCTTGAGCCGGTAGACCTTGCCCACCGAGGTGAAGAAGAGGATGAAGTCGTGCGTGGAGGCGACGAAGAGGTGCTCGATGTAGTCGTCCTCCTTCATGTCCATCCCCATCACGCCGATGCCGCCGCGGCGCTGCTCGCGGTAGGTGGTCACGGGCAGCCGCTTGATGTAGCCGGAGCGCGTGATCGCGATCACCATGTCCTCCTCGGCGATCATGTCCTCGAGCTCGAGCGAGTCCTCGCCCACCACGATCTCGGTGCGGCGGTCGTCGGTGCGGCCGTACGTGTGCTTGATCTCGAGGAGCTCCTCGCGGATCAGCGCGTCGACCCGCGCCGGCTCGCCGAGGATCCCGCGAAGCTCGGCGATGCGCTCCTGCAGGTCGGCGTACTCGAGCTCGATCTCCTTGCGCGCGAGCCCGGTCAGGCGGGCGAGGCGCAGGTCGAGGATGGCCTGTGCCTGGATCTCGGAGAGGCCGAACTGCTCCATCAGCCCGGTGCGGGCGTCGTCGGTGTCGTCCGAGCCCCGGATCAGCGCGATCACCGCGTCGAGATTGTCGAGTGCGATCAGGTAGCCCTGCAGGACGTGGGCGCGCTTCTCGTTCTGGCGCAGCTCGAACTTCGACCGGCGGGTGACGATCTCGCGCTGGTAGACGAGGTAGTGCGTGATCAGCTCGAGCAGCGAGAGCGTGCGCGGCACACCGTCTGCGAGTGCGACCGCGTTGTAGCCGAAGGTGGCCTGCAACGCGGTGTGCTTGAAGAGCTTGTTGAGGACGACCTGGGGGATCGCGTCGCGCTTGAGCTCGATCTGGATCCGCATGCCCGACTTGTCGGAGTGGTCGGCGAGGTCGGAGACCTCCGTGATCACCTTCTCGTGGACGAGGTCCGCGATCTTCTTGATCACCCCGGAGTCGCCGCCCTTCTTCACCCCGTACGGGAGCTCGGTGACGACGATCGCGCTCTTGCCCCCGCGGAGCTCCTCCACGTGCGCCCGGGCTCGCATCACGATGCGGCCGCGGCCGGTGCGGTAGGCGTCACGGATCCCGGAGCGGCCGACGATGATCGCGCCGGTCGGGAAGTCGGGGCCGTGCATGTGCTTCATCAGGTCGTCGACGTTCGTGTCGGGCTTGTCGATCAGCTGCACGACGGCGTCGATCGTCTCGCCGAGATGGTGGGGCGGGATGTTCGTCGCCATGCCGACGGCGATGCCGGAGGAGCCGTTGACGAGGAGGTTCGGGAAGCGCGAGGGCAGGACCGACGGCTCCTTGCGCGACTCGTCGTAGTTGGGCGCGAAGTCGACGGTGTCCATGTCGATGTCACGCAGGAGCTCGGTGGCGAGCTTCGTGAGCCGGCACTCCGTGTACCGCATCGCGGCCGCCGGGTCGTCGTCGAGGGAGCCGAAGTTGCCCTGGCCGTCGACGAGCGGGTAGCGCAGGGAAAACGGCTGCGCCATTCGCACGAGCGTGTCGTAGATGGCGGAGTCGCCGTGCGGGTGGTACTTGCCCATCACGTCGCCGACGACGGCGGCGCTCTTCTTGTAGGGCCGGTTGGGCTGCATGCCGGCGTCGTGCATGCCGTAGAGGACGCGCCGGTGCACGGGCTTGAGCCCGTCGCGAACATCGGGCAGAGCCCGGCCGACGATGACCGACATGGCGTAGTCGAGGTAGCTCGAGCGCATCTCGAGCTCGAGCTCGCGCGGCTCGACGCGCCCTGCGCCGAGAGGCTCGATCACATCAGACATGTCCTTCTCCCAGTCCTTCCCCCTGCGGGAGCAGGACTAGCATCGCCGAGCACGCGCCGCTCTGAGGAGTGGACGCGCCAGCCCTCTCTAGATGTCTGACGAAGTCAGACATCTAGGAACTTCACGTCCTTCGCGTTCTGCTCGATGAACAGCCGCCGCGGCTCCACCTGGTCGCCCATCAGCATCGAGAACACCTGGTCTGCGGCGGCCGCGTCGTCGACCTCGACCTTGAGCAGCATGCGGCGGGCCGGGTCCATCGTGGTCTCCCACAGCTGCTCCGGGTTCATCTCGCCGAGGCCCTTGAAGCGGGAGATGTGCATTCCCTCCTTCGCCAGCTCGAGCGCCTTCTCCCGCAAGCCGGCGAACGTCTCCGCGGTCGCCGTCTTCTTGCCGTACACGAGCTGGAACACCGGCGGCCCCACGATCTCCACGAGCCGCTGGTAGGCGCGACGGAGGTTCTCGTACGCGGACGACGTGAGCAGCGCCACCGGCAGCTCCACGTGCTCGGCTGCACTCGTCTCCGTCTCGACCACCTTGATCAGCAGCCGGTCTTCGAGCCGCTCGGTGACCGAGAGCACGTAGCCGTTCGCGGGGAGCGCCTCGATCAGGCCCTGTGCCTCCAGGGCCGTGGTGGCGTCACCCTCGATCAGGCGGTGGGCGATCACGAAGTCGGCGGCGGCCGGGAAATCGCTCGCCAGCTTCGACTGCCACGCCTCGAGCTCGGCGAGCGCACGCGTGAAGCGCTGGTAGCGGGCCTCGGTCAGGCCGACGTCGCTGCCGTCACCGGACGTGATCGCGATGTCCTTGACGCGCTCGCGGACGAGCAGCTCCTCCAGCTGGCTGTCCTTCTCGAAGTACATCTCCTGGTTGCCGAGCTTCACGTGGTAGAGCGGCGGCACGGCGATGTAGATGTTCCCCGCCTCGACGAGCTCGCGCATCGTCCGGTAGATGAACGTGAGGATCAGCGTGCGGATGTGCGCACCGTCGACATCCGCGTCGGTCATGACGATGACGCGCCCGTAGCGCAGGTTGGCGATGTCGAACTCGTCGCCGAAGCCGGTGCCGATCGCCGTGATCATCGCCTGGATCTCGTTGTTGGAGAGCACCTTGCTGATGCGGTTCTTCTCGCTGTTGATGATCTTCCCGCGCAGCGGCAGGATCGCCTGGTAGGTGCGGTCGCGCGCCTGCTTGGCGGAGCCGCCGGCCGAGTCGCCCTCGACGATGTACAGCTCGCAGAGGTCGGGGTCCCGCAGCGAGCAGTCGGCCAGCTTGCCGGGGAGCGACGAGTTCTCGAGCGCGCTCTTGCGGCGCGTCAGCTCACGGGCCTTGCGGGCCGCCTGCCGGGCGCGCGAGGCGGAGACTGCCTTCGTGATGATCTGCCGCGCCTCGGCGGGGTTCTCCTCGAGGAACTCCGCCAGCTTCTGGTTGACGGTCTGCTCGACAAGGCCACGCACCCACGGGTTCCCGAGCTTCGTCTTCGTCTGGCCCTCGAACTGCGGGTCGCGCAGCTTGACGGAGATGACGGCAGCCAGGCCCTCGCGGACGTCCTCGCCCTCGAGGTTGTCCTCTTTCTCCTTGAGCAGCCCCTTGTCGCGCGCGTACTTGTTGAGCGTGCCGGTGAGCGCCGCCTTGAAGCCGGAGAGGTGGGCGCCGCCCTCGGTCGTGTTGATGTTGTTCGCGAAGGAGAACACCGACTCGACGTAGGACGTGTTCCACTGCATCGCGACCTCGACGTTCCCCTGCTCGCTCCCGCCCTCGAAGAAGACGACGTGCTTGTGCACCGGCTCCTTGGACTCGTTCACGTGGGAGACGAAGTCGCGGATGCCGCCCTCGTAGTGGAATTCGATCGTCTGGCCGCCGGCCCGCTCGTCGCGGAGCACGATGCGCAGCGCGCGCGTCAGGAACGCCGTCTCGCGCAGCCGCTGCGACAGCGTGGCCGTCGTGAAGTCCGTCTCCTCGAAGATCTCGCGGTCGGGCAGGAACGAGATCGTGGTGCCGCTGTCGGAGGCGTCGCCGATCACCTCCATGTCGCCCTGGGGGACTCCGCGCGCGAACTCCTGCCGGTACGCCTTGCCGTCGCGATGAACCTCCGCCACGAGCCATTCGGAGAGCGCGTTCACGACGGACACCCCGACCCCGTGGAGGCCGCCGGAGACCTTGTATCCCTCGCCGCCGAACTTGCCGCCCGCGTGGAGCTTCGTGAGCACGACCGTGAGGGCGGGAAGCCCCTGCTCCTCGATCATGTCCACAGGGATGCCGCGCCCCGCGTCGCGCACCGTGACCGAGTTGTCGGGATGGATCGTGACGTCGACGAGGTCGTTGCGGCCGGCGAGAGCCTCGTCGACGGCGTTGTCGACGACCTCGTAGACGAGGTGGTGAAGGCCGCGTGGGCCGGTGGTGCCGATGTACATCCCGGGCCTGAGCCGCACCGGCTCGAGGCCCTCCAGAACGGTGATGTCCTTCGCGGTATACGTCGTGTCGGTCAAGCTCGAAAATCACTCCAGTCACGAAAAATCCCTGCAAATATGCGATTTGCAAGGGGCTTACAGCCTATCAGAAACGCCGGTCGTCGCGGGCCCGCGCGAGGCTTGCAGCGGCGGCTCTCGCGATCGTCTCGCGCAACTCGTCGTCGGCGACGCCCGCGGCGAGCTCGGCGCCGGCGCGGGCGTCCTCGGGGCCGATCGGCGGCGGCTGCGGGCCACGCTCGCCCGCCGGCAGAGCCGGCGGCTCGGGCACAGGCCCGGGCACGAACCTGAGGCTTTTGGGAGCCGCCGCGGGCAGCGACCCCTGGAGCTTCTCGAGGAGCTCGGGTGCCATGCGTCCGAGCTCGAACGCCCAGGTCGACGAGACCGTGGCGACCACCAGCGTCCCGTCGCGGTTGATCCGCTGCGGCCACGCAGCCCTGGCGATCGCGTCTCCGACCAGCCGCGGCCAGGCGTCCGTGAGCTCGGCCAGCTGTCCGGCGTCCGGCACGCCGACCCCCTTCAACGCCCGCCGGATGCTCCCGTCGAGCCGCTCCATCACACGCGCACGACCTGCCCCGGGGTGACCGCGAGCAGCTGGGCCGGCGCCAGCGGCAGGGCCTCGGCTCCTGTGGCGGTGATCACCGTTTGCCCCACCACGCCGATGCGCTCGCTGAGGATCCGGCGGCGGCCGGCGTCGAGCTCCGAGAGGACGTCGTCGAGCAGCAGCAGGGGCGGCAAGCCCCGTCGCCGCGTCAGGAGCTCCGCCTCGGCGAGGAGCAGCGACAGCACGGCAAGGCGCTGCTCGCCCTGTGATCCGAAGCTGCGGAGATCCCGCTCGGCCGAGCGGATCGCGATGTCGTCCAGGTGTGGGCCGAGCCCGGTGGCGCCGCGCTCGAGGTCGCGGTCGAGGCGCTGCTCGAGCGCGGCGACCGTAGGGGGCTCCGGGTCGTATGCGAGCACCGCGGCGGGTAGGCCGAGCTCTCCGGCCCGGTCGGCAAAGACGGGTGAGAGGAGATCGATCGCGTCGCGTCGCGCCTCCGTCAGGGCACGGCCGAGCTCGGCCACCTGCAGCGTCCACGGGACGATCGCGTCGCGCGACGACACACCTGCAGCCACGCGGCGCAGCGCCGCATTGCGCTGTCCGACGGCGCCGCCGTACTCGAGCGGCAGCGTCGCCCGCGCCGGGTACAGACGGCCGAGCGCACGATCGAGGTAGGCGCGCCGTGCCGCGGGACCGCCCTTCACGACTGCCAGCCGGTCGGGCGTGAACACGAGCGTCGAGACCTCGCTGCGCAGGTGCTCGGCCGACCGCAACGCGGCACCGTTGAGGCGGGCCTGTTTCGCCTCACGCACGCCGAGTGTCACCTCGAGCTCGGTGGGGACACCGGCACGCGAGCCGGACAGCGCGACCAGGGCACGGTCAGCACCATGGCGCACGAGTTGCACGTCCGCACGCGTTCGCGGCGAGAACCCCTGTGTCCCCACGTGAAGCGACTCGAGCAGGTTCGTCTTGCCGGAGCCGTTCGCTCCGGTCACGAGCACGAGCCCCGGCTCGAGAGCGAGCTCGAGCCGCGCGTACGAGCGGAAGTCGTGGAGCGTGACCTCGCGGACGATCAGCCGGCAAGCCGGATCGGCATGATCAGGTACCAGAACGAGTCGTCGCCGGCAGCCGTGATCAGTCCCGGCCGCAACGGGTTGATCAGCTTCAGACGCACCGTGTCTCCGGTGACCGAGTCGATCCCGTCTGCCAGAAACTCCGCGTTGAACCCGATTTCGAGTGTCTCGCCGGTGTACGCGGCGGGCATCGACTCGCTCGTCTCGCCGACATCCTGGCTCTGCGCCGAGACCGTCAGCTCGCCTTCTGCGAACCGCAGCCGCAGCGGCGCGTTGCGCTGCGCCATCACGGCGGCGCGGCGCACTACATCGCGAAACTCGGCGCGAGGAAGGTCGACCTCGACCTCGAACGCCTCCGGCAGCAGACGGTTGACGTCGGGGAACTGGCCGTCGATGCGGCGGGTCGTCAACCACGCGTCCGCGGCGCCGAAGACGACCGTGTTCTCGTTGATCCCCATTTGGACGACCTCCGTGCCGGCAGCGATGCGTGCCAGCTCGGTGAGGGCACGGGCCGGGATGATCGCTTCGATGTCGGGGCCTACGGCCGCGAGCTCCGTCTGTTTGAACGAGAGCCGGTAGGAGTCCGTAGCCGCCATCGCGAGCGTCTGTCCTTCGAAGCGCACCTGAATGCCGGTGAGGACGGGGCGGGACTCGTCGCGAGAGGCCGAGCGCGAGACGCGATCGACGGTGTCGAGCAGCGACGCGGTCTCGATCGCGTGGAGTGGCACGTCGACGGACGGAAGTCGAGGGAAGTCCTCCGCTGCGAAGATGTTCAACCGCGAGGAGTAGCTTCCGGCGGTGATTTCGGCCACACCTTCCTCCGGCCGGTACTCGATCGTCACGTCGCCGGCGGGGAGAAGCCGCGTCAGGTCGACGAGCAGCTTCCCGGGCACGACGACGGCACCGTCGCCCTCGATCCGGGCGACGAGCGTCGTTCGCAGGGAGAGCTCCATGTCCGTGGCCGCGAGCTCGAGTAGACCGTCCCTCGCATGCAGCAGGACACCGGCGAGCACTTGCACCGTGCCACGGGAGGAAACGACGCGCGAGACCGCCCCGAGGCGAGCTGCGAGCTCGTCGCGGTCACATGTGATCTTGAGCCCTGCGCCGACGGCGATGTCTGTTTCCATCATGAGTTAAAAACCTCTTGTAGTAGTACATAAGCAGTGTGGACGATGGGGAAGACAGCCTTCGTCCCTGCACCGGAGGTGATTCGCCCGGTGGGTCCCGTCTGGGGACAACCGGCCGGGTCCCACAGGGACAGTGGTGCGCTCGCCGACAATCCCCAGTTCATCGGGTCTGCTTGATCCTCGCTGTGAGGTCCTGGACGAGGTTGTACACAGATCTGTCCTCAGAGATCATGCGCGTGATCTTCGACGTTGCGTGGATCACGGTTGTGTGGTCGCGGCCGCCAAACTCTTTGCCGATCTTCGGGAGCGAGGCGTCGGTGAGCTCGCGCGAGAGGTACATGGCGACCTGTCTCGGATAGGCGATCGACTGCGAGCGCCTCTGGCTGCAGAGCTCCGCCACCGTCATGCCGAAGCGATCCGAGACCGCCTCCTGGATGCGCGTGATCGTGACCTGCGGGATTGCATCGCCCTGGGGAAAGAGGTCGCGGAGGACCTGCTCGGCGAGCTCCACCGTCAACGGCAGCCCGGTCAGCGACGAGAACGCGACGACGCGGGTGAGGGCGCCTTCCAGCTCGCGGATGTTGGTGGAGACGCGGCCGGCGATGAACGTCAGCACCTCCGGGTCGCTCATGCTGATGCGGTCGGTGGTGACGCGCTTGCGCAGGATCGCGATGCGTGTCTCGAGGTCGGGCGGCTGGATGTCGGTGATCAGGCCCCACTCGAACCGCGAGCGGAGACGCTCCTCCAACGTCGCTATCTCCTTCGGCGGCCGGTCCGACGAGATCACGATCTGCCTGCCGGCCTCGTAGAGCGAGTTGAAGGTGTGGAAGAACTCCTCCTGGATCCGCTCCTTGCCCTCGAAGAACTGGATGTCGTCGACGAGGAGCACGTCGTAGGTGCGGTAGCGCTGCTTGAACCCCTCGATCCGCTTGTCGCGGAGGGAGTTGATGAAGTCGTTCATGAAGGTCTCGCTCGTCACGTACCGCGTCGTGGAGCCCTTCGAGTGCTCGCTGACGTACTGGCCGATCGCCTGCAGCAGGTGCGTCTTGCCGAGCCCGGTGCCGCCGTAGATGAAGAGCGGGTTGTACGCCTGGGCCGGGGCCTCGGCGACGGCGAGTGCGGCGGCGTGGGCGAAGCGGTTCGACGACCCGATCACGAAGAGGTCGAACGTGTACTTCGGATTGGTGGAGGCCGCAGCTCCGTCAGCTGTCCTGACAGGCGTCGGCAAGTCGACGACCTCGCCCGGAACTGCGTCCTGCTCTCGCACGGTCAACGCCACCCGCACGTCGCGCCCGAGCGAGTCGCGCACAGCCCCCTTCAGGAAGCTGAGGAAGTTGCCCTCGATCCACTCCCTCGTGAAGTCGTTCGGCACGACCAGCGAGAACGTATCGTTCTCGAGCTCGCCTGCCCGCGCGTCGCCGAACCAGGTCGCGTAGGTCGTCTCGTTGAGCGTCTCGCGGAGTCGTCCGGAAACATCGCTCCAGAGACGCTCGGCAGTCGGCTCGACAGGGTTTTCCACGCTGATGCTGCTCCTCACGACGGTCGCGGCGGAGCGCGAGCATAGCACTGCGCGAAAGGCCGCTCAATGTGGTAGCAGACCCGTGGCGACCCCCTGAAAAGACCGCTTTTTGCAGGGATTTCTCCTGTCTCCACACGACTCTCCACACCTGTGGAAAGCCACTCCGGACCGTCCTCGGGAGACAACGCCCGCAGCGCAGGTGCAGCACTTTCCACCCACCGTGCCGCAGCCGCGCCTGTGGATAACCCGGCGGCTCGAACCGCTCGTCTATACTGGGCCGCTCCGTCGCGCCGGTCGCGACCCCTTCTTCACGAGAGAGCACTGTGAAACGCACCTATCAGCCCAACGTCCGCCGGCGGAAGCGCAAGCACGGCTTCCGTGCGCGCATGTCCACCCGCGCCGGGCAGATGATCATCAAGCGCCGCCGCGCCAAGGGGCGCAAGCGCCTCTCGGCCTGAGCGCTCTTCCTGTCGTGGAGCGCCGGTACCGTCTGTCCCGCTCGCGGGACTTCGACGCCGTCTACCGTCAGGGCCGGTCGGTGTCCACCCGCTTCCTGACACTCCACTGGTTCCCGCGTGAGGACGACCCGGCCGGCGTGCCGCGGCTCGGGCTGGCCGTGCCGAAGTCGGTCGGGACCGCCGTCGTGCGCAACCGGGTGAAGCGGCAGCTGCGCGAGACGTGGCACGAGCTCGGCGCCTCCGTCCCGGCGGGCCGCGACTACGTGCTGGCGGCCCGCCCCGGCATCGCCGAGCCGTCGGACACCCGCGGCCGGGCGTGGCTCCTCGAGCAGGTGGGCGAGGTCTTGGGAAAGGTGACCACGTGAAGCTCGTCGGCGTCGGCCTCGTCTATCTCTGGCGGTACACGTTCGGCCTGCTCACCCCGCCCGGCACCTGCAAGTACCACCCGAGCTGCTCCCAGTACGCACTCGACGCGTTCCGGGCACACGGCCTCGTGAAAGGCGCTGTCTTCGCCGGCTGGCGGATCCTCCGCTGCAACCCGTGGAGCCACGGCGGCGTCGACCGCGCGGAGGACGCGCGCCTGTTCGGCCACCGCGAGCAGGAGCGGCCCACATGACCGGCCTCGTGATCAGCGTGTTGCAGCCGCTGGAGAACGTGCTCACGGAGGTGCTGAAGTGGCTGCACGGCTCGGTCGGCTTCTCGTGGGCATGGTCGATCGCCGCGCTGACGGTGCTCGTCCGCATGCTCCTCGTCCCGATCACGGTGCGGCAGATCCATTCCATGCAGAACCTGCAGGCCCATGCGCCCGAGATGAAGGCGATCCAGCAGAAGTGGAAGCACGACAAGCAGCGGCAGAACGAAGAGCTGATGAAGTTCTACCGCGAGAACAAGATCAACCCGGCTGCGTCGTGCCTGCCGATCGTGTTGCAGATCCCGATCTTCATCTCGCTGTTCTACGTGCTGCGCGGCTTCGAGAAGGAGATCTTCCCGTCGTATCCCGGCTCGAGCCTCGAGTGGCTCGGCCTGGTCGACATCACCGAGCCGGTCAAGCACGGCTGGGGGCCGCTGCTCATCGTCATCTACGTCGCGAGCCAGCTCTCGTCGTCGTACTTCATGTCGTCGACGATGCAGGGCGCCCAGCGGATCATGCTGATGGTGCTGCCGATCGTCTTCATCCCCTTCATCATCAGCTTCCCCGCGGGCCTGATGATCTACTGGCTGACCACGAACCTGTGGACGACCGGACAAGGTCTCGTCACGCGGCGGTTGATGCCGAAGCCGCCGCCGCCCGAGAAGCGAAGCTCCCGGACGCCCGTCAAGGACGAGCCTCAGCCTTCCGGGAACGGCTCGGGGAGCAGTGACCGTGGGAAGTCGGCCGAGCCACAGGCTGGGCGCAAGCCCGTCGCCGGCCCGCCACGTCGCGTCAAGCGCAAGCGCGGAGGCGGTGGAGGCAGGCGATGACGGACGAGATCTCGGTCGAGTCGACCGGAGAGACCGTCGGCGAGGCCAAATGGGCGGCCCTGCGAGAGCTCGAGCGGCGCCTGCCCGGCCTCGACCGGGAGACGGTGCGCTTTCAGGTGGTGACCGAGGGCGAGCGCGGCCTGCTCGGGGTCGGCTATACGCCGGCCCTCGTGATCGCCACTGCCGCCGCCGCAGCTCCTGCGTCGCAGGCAGAGAGCGACCGCGGGGACGAGTCGGGCCAGGCCGACCGCGTGCGGGAGCTGCTGGAGCGCACGATCGCGGCGGTAGGCGTTGTTGCCGGCGTGCGCATCGAGGAGCGCGAGGAAGAGATCGTGGCCACGCTCGTGGGCGACGACCTCGGTGTCCTGATCGGCCGGCACGGACAGACGATCGATGCGCTCCAGTATCTCGCCAACGCGATCGGCTACCGCACCTTCGGCGACGACCGTCTCCCGGTCGTCGTGGATGCCGCCGGCTACCGGGCGCGGCGTGCCGCGTCGCTCGAGTCGCTTGCGCGGCGGGGGGCGGAGCAGGCGGTCGCGACGGGCTCGCGCGTCGAGCTCGAGCCGATGACGGCGGTGGAGCGGAAGATCGTGCACGAGCTGCTGAAGGACGACCCCGAGGTGGAGACCGGTAGTGAGGGCGCCGAGCCGAACCGTTTCGTGGTCGTGGTTCCCCGGCGCCTGGCGGATTGAGCGCAGCCGGGGGGTCGCGCGCCGAGGCAGGGCCGCCGGCCCGCGGTGACCTCCTGGAGCGCTGGCTGGCCGGCGTCCTCGCCACTCCGGGGCTGACGGCGCTGCGCGACCCCGTCGAGGCACGCCGGATGCTGCTCGACGATGCGCTCCGCGCAGTCGAGCTCGTGGCGAGCCTCGACGGCCCGATCGTCGACGTCGGCTCCGGGGGAGGCACGCCGGGGATCCCTCTCGCGGCCTCCCTGCCCGAGCGCGAGGTGACGCTGCTCGAGGCGGAGCGCCGCAAGTGCGACTTCCTGGAGCTCTGGAGCGGCGAGCTTCCCAACCTCCGCGTCGTCTGGGGTCGCGCGGAGGAGCAGCCGCTCGAGACGTACGGGGTGGCGGTCGCCAAGGCGCTCGCTCGACCCGTGACGGCGGCCGAATGGTGCCTGCCGCTCGTGCGCCAGGGCGGGGCGGCGGTGCTCTGGGTCGGCGGCAGCGCCGAGCCCGAGCGGGTGGCTGCGGTTGCGAG
>DAIOGR010000029.1:0-13776 GCA_036745155.1 Gaiella sp. | reverse complement strand
GGTGCCGGAAGGTGACGCCGTGCCGGGCGAGCCGCAGATCCCTGGTGTCGTGGTACGTGGAGACGAAGACCCGCGTGGGCAGCCGCTCGCCTCCCAGCTCCGGCAGCACAAATCCCTCCCCGGGGGCCAGCTTGATCTCGCGCTCGAGCGTCTCGCGCATCTTCCCTCAGCGTACTCACGCTTTCGATTCACACGTGTCTCGGATTGGTGAACGAACCCAGCGAGATGAAGATCTCCGTCAAGAGCTCGCCGAGCCGGTGGTCGCTCGAGGATGACAGCGACCAGGGTGCTAACGGCTCTACGTGCTCCTCCGGCAAGAGGCAGATGGCGTTGGAGCCTCTAACGCAATGACCACGCGCGGGCTGGGTGCGATGGGCGAGTGCGCTGCGAGGACGCGGGGCGCCCGAATAGCAGCGCTCTTCGGGCAACCGAGGACGAAGCAGCGCGCCGCCCAACGTGCCCAGACGGCTCGTGCTTCATTGTGGTAGAGGCTCTTTAGGCTGCAGCTGCCGTTTGCGAGAGGAGAGCCAAAGCGGCACCCTCGCGCAAGCCACCGGCGGCCACCTCGAGCGGGGCGCCGAGAAGGGCCTGGATCTCGACCAGGACGATCGTGCCCCCAAGGAGCACCTCTGCGCGCCAGGTGGGGAGGTCAAAGCGGCGGGCGATCTTTCGAGGCCGCGTGGCGCTAGCGATCGCGAGGGCTTCGCTCAGCTCGTCGGCCCCCAGGGAGGCACCGACGAGCTTGCGGAGCGCGCGTGCAGTTCCCCCGCTGGCAAGGGCGTGGGCGGAAGCCGGGAACGGTTCGAGAGCGACGAAGGCGCTACGAACGGCGCCGCGGGCGGCTTCGATCGAGCGTTTCGTGGGACGAGCGTCGTGGAAGTAACGCCGTGTGACTCGTAGCGAGCCGACATCGACCGATCGGCACCATTGCGGTGCCCCCGCTGGAAAGCCGACAGCGATCTCCGTCGAGCCTCCTCCGACGTCACAGACCGCAACTGACCCATCGGGGAAGGACGTGCCGGCGACTGCGCCCGCATAGGCGAGCCGCGCCTCCTCGTCGGAGGTGATGAAGCGGATGTGCTTGAACCCGCCGCACGCGAGCGATCGTTGGAGTGCAGATCGGTTGGCGCTCTGCCGTCCGGGTGAGGTCACAAGCACTTCGACGTGGGCGCATCCGGCCTGAAGCGCGCGCGAATGAAGTGCTGCGACGGCCTCCCCCGCGGCGACCAGCTTGGACTCGGAGATGCGTCCGCGGCGCTCGATCTCCGCTCCGAGACCCAGGACAACGCGCTCCTCCACGATCCGCTCGAGTGCCAGCAGCCCTTGCCTGGCAACGAGGAGCCTGGCGGTGTTGCCACCGAGATCGACGACTCCGACGCGCACGTCACCCGAGTATGGCGCGGGTGCATGACGGCGAAGTCCCGGTCTGGGGAACAGAAAGGGACCGTCTGGTGTCGATCTGGTCTCGTCTTTGCTCTTCTCCCGGCGGCTGGCGCGCCTCTACGATGTAGCTGGTGGAAGATGGCAGCGCCGGGGGCAGGACGGATCTCGATCAGGGAGGTGAGATGACCGATGTCGAAGTACGAGCAGATCATCGAGTTGTTGTCCGACGGAGAGTGGCACACAAAGGACGATCTCGGACAGGTGACAGCGTTTCCGGAGTTGTGGCTGGACGAGCTGCGTTATGAGCCAGAGGTCACGATGGCCGAGGACGATGAAACGATCAGGGTGAAGCTCGCCGCAGTCGCGTAGGCAATGAGGTCACTCGCGAAGCCGGCCCCGCCAACGGCGCCTGGCTCTCAGGCGAGCACCCGGACGAGCCGCGGTTCCTCTTCAAAGCGGTCGGCGAGGGCCTCGGCCGCGGCCGCGAAGACGTCGCCCGAACGAGTAGTCGGTCGTGAACTCGACCGCGCCGTTGACCTCGAGCACGACCCAGCCACCGCCGCTGCCGGGGAGCAGATCGACGCCGACGAGGCTGCCGTTCACGGCATCGGCTGCGTCGACCGCTAGCGGTATCGCCTCCGCTGGAGGCGTGGTCGGAACACGCCGGCGCCAAGCGCGACGTTCGTGCGCCATTCGCCCTCCGGGCTGATCCGGAGAACGGCACCGACAACTCGCCTCCGCGCGACGACGAGCCCGAGGTCGAAGCCGCTCGGCGGTACGAGGCTCTGAACGATCGCACCGCAGGATCGGAACCAGCGATGATCCGCGATCGCCTCGAGGTGCCGGCGCAGCGCGTCAACGCTGTCGCAGCGGGCAACGTGGAGGCCCCAGCTGCCGAAGCGAGGCTTCACGACCACCGGGCCGATCCACTCGGGGTTGGAACTGGCGGCGGTAACCAGGCGGGTCTCGGGATGGGCAACTCCGGCTCCGTCGAGAAGGCGGGCAGTGAGGAGCTTGTCGTGCGTCGAGAGCAGCACGGACGGATCGTTCAAGAGCGTGACCCCGCGGGCAGAGAGCTCTCCTAGAGCTTCCATACCCATCTCGATGCCGTCGAGTGTCTGACGGACGTCAAGCCGCGCCAGGGCAACGTCCCCGCGCCGCAGCACCTTCAAGGCGCACACAGGATCGATCAGCAGCCAATCGGCCGAACGTGCAAGAGCAACGTTCGTGTCCGTACGTTCCCAGGCGATGATCGCGTGTCTCATGTCGCATTGCTCAGCATGCGGCCACGGCATCCTCAGGCTCGGACACTAGACCGTTACTGTGCGCGTGGCAGCTGATGCCCCAGTGAGGTCGCTGTGCCAGCACGGAGCTCAGGCGGCGGCGGGGAGAGCATGTTCGTCCTCGACCCGGGCCAGATAGACCGGCCGGGTTGAGCGAAGGTAGGCGACGACGGCCTCGGCGTCCTTCTCGCAAGGGAGCAGCGTCTTCCAGCCCCAGAGGTGCTCGGGCTCGTGGAAGTCGCCGTTCGCAACGACCGGCAGGCCCTCCCGCACTACCCAGGCGAAGAGCGTCGTGCGGTTGAAGAGCTCGAAGCGGTGGGCGAGTGCCCTCAGGACCGGATCCACGGCGAATCTGCGGGTGCGGCGGCCCTCGAACTCGCACGGCTCGTCGTCGAACGGGTGCGCCGCGATGATCGCGGCGCCGGCCACACGGGCCGTCTCGATCGCTCCGACGATGCCGTCGTCGACGGAGACGAATTGGGTGAGGCCGACGGCGACTGCGTGCGCCGCATCGTCGACGTTCTGGGCGTTGTACATCAGCTCGAGACCGGGAAGCACGAGCAGGTCATACATCGCTCGCGCGCGGGAGGCCTCGCGGAGAATCTCCGCGACGTACGGGGCATGCACCTGGCGTCGTACGCCGCGTGTCGACCACTCCGACCGGTCGAGCCACGGATCGTCGGAGCGGACAGTGTGATCGGTGACGCAGAGAGCGTCGAAGCCTCTGCCCCCGTACAGGTCGACGAGCTCGCGGACGGAGAGGCTGCCATCGCTCCAGCTCGTGTGTGAATGAAACTCGCAGAGCAGCGGTCGGATTCTGCTTCGCATCAGGCGTCACTTTGCTCACCACCGTCGTTGTCGTGGGCGGAGATATGGTGCTTGAACAGCCAAGATCCGGAGAACTTCGAAAGATCAGTTCGCCGACGAACGCCTTCGGTAGTGGGGGGCCGCACGGGGTGCAGCGTCTCGGCCAACTCGACCCACGTCTCTTGCGAGACGACGATGCCTGCCGCCATCAGGATTGACACCAGTCCTTCACAACGCGGCCACGCGCGGCTTCCATATGCTGGCACCTCGATGGCCGTGAACGCGACAGAACTTGGCGCGCTCCCGATCTTCAGGACGCTCTCACCAGCAGAGCTCGAGAAGCTCGCCTCGAGCGGCGACCACATTGGGGTCGAGGGCTCGGGGATCGAGCTCACGCACCAGGGTGATTTCGGCCACTCGGTTTTCGTGGTGCTCGAGGGCCGGGCGCAGGTCATGGTCGACGATGAAGTGGTGCGTGATCTCTCTCCGGGAGACATCTTCGGAGAGATCGCCGTGCTCACGTCGGGGCGGCGCACCGCCACCGTTGTCTCGTCGACCGAGATGGTGCTGGCGAGCTTGTTCAAGCGCGACATCTGGGAGATCGAGAAGAACAACGCCGCGTTCGCTGACGCCCTGCGGAACCTCCAGGGGCTCGAAAGCGAACGATAGCCTGATCATCTTCATCCTCGTCGGGCAGACCGCGTTCGAGCTTTTTGTCGCCCGTCGCTGGGAGACACGAAGGCTGCTGCCGCCAGAAGCGCTCGAGAGCGCCCCTCTCTAGGCGCTCGACCCAGCCGCGGCCGGCCACGTGAGCCGCCGGTGCAGCCAGAGCGCCACGTACACCAGGCCGACGAGGACGGGCACCTCGATCAGCGGCCCGACGACCCCGGCGAGCGCCTGGCCCGAGGTGGCGCCGAACACGCCCACGGCGACCGCGATCGCCAGCTCGAAGTCGTTGCTCGCAACAGTGAAGGAGAGGCTCGTCGTCTGCGCGTAGGGGAAGCCGGCGAGCCGGCCGATCACGAAGCCGGCTGCCCACATGACGGCGAAGTAGGCGAGCAGCGGGAGCGCGATGCGCGAGACGGCAAGCGGGTCGGCGGTGATCTCCTCGCCCTGGATCGCGAACAGGAGCACGATCGTGAAGAGCAGCCCGTACAGCGTGATCGGACTGATCATCGGGACGAAGCGATGCTCGTACCAGTCGCGGCCCCGGCTGCGAACGCCGACCAGACGGGTCAGGTAGCCGGCGGCCAGGGGGATGCCGAGGAAGATCAGCACCGTGCGGGCGACCTCCCAGATGCCGACCTCGAAGCCCTGCGTGTCGAGGCCGAGCCACCCGGGCAGAACGGTGAGGTAGAAGTAGCCGAGCAGCGAGAAGGCGAGCACCTGGAAGATCGCGTTGAACACGACGAGGACGGCCGCACGCTCGCGGTCGCCGCGGGCGATGTCGTTCCAGATCAGCACCATCGCGATGCAGCGCGCGAGCCCGACGATGATCACGCCGGTTCGGTAGGCGGGCTGATCCGCAAGGAACAGCCAGGCGAGCCCGAACATGAAGAGCGGCCCCACCACCCAGGAGAGGAACAGCGAGATCCCGAAGAAGCGGCGGTCGTCGATCCCGTCGTCACGCCTGCGGCCGATATCCTCGTAGCGCACCTTCGCGAGCACCGGGTACATCATCAGCAGCAGGCCGATCGCGATCGGCAACGAGACGGTCCCGATCCGGAGCCGGTCGAGGCCGTCGTTCAGGCGGGGCACCGCCGAGCCGAGCACGAGGCCGACCGCCATCGCCAGCGCGATCCAGAGCGGCAGCAGGCGGTCGAGAGTCGAGAGCCGCGCCACGACGCCACCGGGTCCCGCCGTGGGGACGGACGCCGGCATGTGCTGGTGCGCTGCCATCGCAACCCTACGGTAGGGGGAGGCCCGTCGGAGGGTATCGGCAGATCGCCGCGCTGTCCCTGCCTCGTTCCCGCAGCGTTGCGCGCCGCGCGTCGTCCGCGCCGCCGGGGGCGCCTCTCACCTCGCCTCTGAGTGCATGTCGTGAGCGGCGATCTCCATCTCGTGGGCCGCGACCTCGGCCGGGCTCGGCTGGTCGCCGCGGACGAGCTGGTAGGCGACAGCTCCGAGCGCCGCGCCGAGGAGCGGCGCGGTCAGGTAGAGCCAGAGCGCCGTCAGGTCGCCGCCGGCGAGCGCCGGGCCGAGCGAGCGGGCAGGGTTCATCGACGCGCCCGAGACGGGACCGCCGAAGAGCGCGTCGAGCCCGACGGTGCCGCCGATCGCGATCGCCGCCGCCTCTCCGACCGCCCGCGTGTCGGTCGCCACGGCCATGATCACGAACATGAGAAAGAAGGTGAGCACCGTCTCCCAGAGGAACGACTGGCCCTGCGAGCCGGCAGGCAGGGTGGCCCCGACCCCGGCGAGGTCGCCGAGCGAGGCGCGCAGCAGGAGGGCGGCGGCGAGGGCTCCCACCGACTGGGCACCCCAGTAGAGGAAGGCCCGCGGCCACGGGAAGTGGCGGGTGAGCGCGAAGGCGAACGTGACGGCCGGGTTGAAGTGCGCGCCCGAGACGTGCCCGACCGCGTAGATCATGGCCATGATCACGAGGCCGAACGCGAGAGCGACCCCGAGGTGGCCGAGCGACCCGGTCTTCGCGTCCACCATGATCGCGCCACAGCCCGCGAACACGAGCGCGAACGTCCCGATCGCCTCGGCGGCGAGTGACCGCTGCGGGGATGGCACTAGACGGCCCGGGCGAGCGCTGCGGGAGCGGCGACGACGTCGCCCAACCGCTCGAGCGCTCCGGGAGCGAGCCGGTAGTAGGCGAAGCTGCCGCGCCGCTCGCGCTCCAGCAGGCCGGTCTCCACGAGCAGCTTGAGGTGATAGGAGACGGTCGGCTGGGTGAGGCCGAGCGGCTCGACGAAGTCGCAGACACAGATCGACTCGCCGTCCGCGCGGGCGAGCATGTTGAGGATCTTGACGCGGTGCCGGTCCGCGAGCCCCTTGAACAGGGTCTCGAGCTCGACGGCCTGCTCATTGGAGAGCGTGGGCCGGGCGATCGGCGTGCAGCACTCGACGAGAGGAAGCAGCTTGCTCACCGGCAAATCATATCGACCTGCGTCGATGCCTCGCCCATCGCTCAGGCGCCTGCGGGCACGAGCTCGGCGACGAGCCGCGTCACGCGCGCGTCGATCTCGTCGCGGATCGCCCGCACGGTCTCCAGCGACTCGGCCTCGGCCGGGTCGTCGAGCGCCCAGTCCTCGTAGCGCTTGCCCGGGTAGATCGGGCAGGCGTCGCCGCAGCCCATCGTGATCACCGCGTCTGCGGCTCGCACGACCTCGTCGGTGAGCGGCTTCGGGAACGCCGTCGAGAGGTCAATCCCGAGCTCGGCCATCGCCTCGACGACGAGCGGGTTGATCGAGTCGCCGGGAGCGGATCCGGCGGAACGGACGTGTATCTTGCCCTCCGACCGGAGCGTCACGAGTCCCGCGGCCATCTGGCTGCGGCCGGCATTGTGCACGCAGACGAACAGCACCTCCGGCTGCTCCTTCACGATCAGGCCATCGGCCTGACCGAGCGCCTTCAGCCGTTCACGGGCGAAGCGGTGGGCGAGCACTGGTACGAAGACGCTGACCGGCGAGTTGCCGAGGAGATCGACCGACTCGGCGATGTAGCGCGCGATCGTCTCACGTCCGAAGGTGCCGGCGAACTCCTCCTGCAGGGCGTCCGCGGCCTTCTCGACGTGCTGCCGCGTCACCGGGTCGAGGACGGCGAAGCTATCTGCTGGCGAGCTCACGGACGACCTCCAATATCGAAAGTGATCGATAAACGAGCATGCCACACATATCGACGTCTGTCAATATCTTCTACGACCCCGGAATGCCGCTCGGACGGACTAGAGGCCTTCAAGGCTCTTGCGCTTCCGCCCTGCGAAGTACTTGGCGAGGATGTTCATCACGAGCACGAACGCGATCAGCACGAGCGCTGCAGCCCACGCGGCCGCCTGATCGTCGGGCGACGGCGACTCGGACAGGATGAAGATCCGCACCGGGAGCGTCGCCAGCGCGTTGTGCACGTCAGCGGAGATCTGGTTCTGTGTGATCGACGACGTGAAGAGGAGCGGCGCCGTCTCGCCGGCGACGCGGGCGACGGCGATCACGACGCCGGTGAGAATGCCGCCGATCGCCGTCGGTAGCACGATGCTGTACACGGTCCGCCAGCGCGGGACACCGAGGGCGAGGCTGGCCTCGCGCAGGTGACGGGGTACGAGCTCGAGCACTTCCTGGGTCGCGCGCGCGACCATGGGGATCATCAGGATGGCGAGCGCCATGGCGCCGTAGATCGCGCTCTGCCCGCTGCCGACGACCAGCAGGCCGTAGATGAAGATGCCCACGATAATCGCCGGGACGCCGTTGAGCACGTCCAGCATGACGCGGAAGAACGAGGCGGCCCGCGGCCCCGCATACTCCGCGATGTAGATCGCGACGAGGATCGCGATCGGAACGGCGAGAACCATCGCCATCCCCACGATCAGGGCACTCCCGAGCAGGGCATCCGCGATGCCACCCTTCTCGCCGAAGAGTGCGGCGGGCTTCGTGAAGAACGTGATGTCGAGCTGGCTGAGCCCCTTGAACAGAACGGTGCCGAGTACGAGCGCGAGCAGGGCGACCGCGAAGAGGGCGCTGAGGAGAGCGAGCACCGAGACGAGCTTCTCGGCCCGGCGGCGGCGGCCGAGGTTGTTCGAGCTGGCGGTGATGTCGTACGGGTCGGTGATCTCGGCGGCGCTCATCCGGTCGACATCCTCCGCGCCTTCTGGAACTTGTTCACGATCACCTGGGCCGAGACGTTGGTGACGAGCGAGATCACGAGCAGGATCGCGCCCAGGTAGAGGAGAGACTGCACCTCGATGTTGTTGCTCGCGCCCTGGTAGGTGCTTGCGATGCGGCTCGCCAGCGTGTCTGCAGGGGGAAAGAGCGACCGGTTGATCGCGTTGCCGCTCCCGATCACCTGCGTCACCGCGATCGCTTCGCCGAAGGCGCGCCCGAGGCCGAGCAGGACTGCCGCCGAGATTCCCGGCGCCGCATAGGGGATCGAGACCCGGCGGATCGCCTCCCAGCGCGTCGAGCCGAGAGCGAGCGACCCGTCGGAGAGATCACGCGGCACCCGGCTGAACAGCTCCCGGCAGATGGCCGACGTGATCGGGATGATCATGATCGTCAGCACAAGCGCAGCAGGCAGCATGCCGGCCTGCGAGGGATCGCCCGAGAAGATCGGCAAGAAACCGAACCAAGCCTGGAGCCAGGGCTCGAGGTGGGTCGCAACCCAGGGGCCGAGGACGAGGATGCCCCATAACCCGAGCACGACGCTGGGGATCGCGGCAAGCAACTCGACCATCGTCGCGATCGGCGCGGCGAGCCGGCGCGGGGCGATCTCGGTCAGGAACAGCGCGATCGCGATCGAGAGCGGCGTCGCGAGGAGCAGGGCGATGAACGCCGTGACGACCGTCCCGTAGATGAAGACCAGGGCGCCGTAGACGTTCGAGTTGGGGTTCCAGCCCTCCGTCCAGATGAACGACAGCCCGTACTGCCGCATCGCGGGCCACGCGAGGTCGAAGACCTTGTACGCGAGGAGGGCGAGGACGGCCGCCACACCCACGGCCGCGACGAGGGCGACGCCCTTGAAGAGAACGTCGCCCAGCCGGATCCCGCGGCGCTCGATTGCCACGGGCGCCGCAGGATCCGGGGTGATGGTGCTCATGTCAGGCGGAATTCAGCCTAGGCCTGGGGCAGGATCTTCTTGATCTCGCGGTAGGCATAGGCCTGAACCTGCGTCGGGAGCGGCTGGAACAGCAGCGGCTTCCCGTAGGTCTGGCCCCGCGTGACCGCCCAGTAGATGAACTTCCGCAGATCTGCCGCCTTGCTCGACGACGTCGGCGCGATCACGTAGGTGAACGTGCTGATCGGGTAGGCAAGCTTGCCCGCGCTCTTCGGCGGATCGACGAGCTTCAGCTGGGTGAAGTCGGTGATCTTCTTGGGCAGCGTCGAGGCCGCGGCCTGGATGCCACGGAGGCCCGGCGAGGTGAACTTGCCCGACTTGTTCTGCACCCAGCCGACCCGCAACTTGTTCTGCAACGAGTAGGCGATGTCGACGTAGGTCAGGGCACCCGGGGTCTTGGTGACGACGCCGGCCACGCCCGAGCTGCCGCGTGCGCCGACGCCGGCGGGCCACTGCGCGTTCACGCCCGTGCCGAACTTCGACTTCCAGGTCGCGTTGACGTTCGACAGGTAGTCCGTGAACGCGTAGGTCGAGCCCGAGTTGTCCGAGCGGTAGACCGGAGTGATCTTCAGGTCCGGCAGGCCGCACGAGCCGTTGTTCTGCGCGATCTTCGAGTCGTTCCAGTTCGTGATCTCACCGAGGTAGATCCCGGACAGCACCGCAGACGTGAGCCTGACGACGCACTTGACGCCTGGGAGGTTGTACGGGACCGAGATCGCCGACAGTGCCCACGGGATCACGACGCAACCCTTGCACGCGCTGAGCTGGTCGTCGGACAGCGGCGCATCGGAGGCACCGAAGTCGACCGTGCGGGCGGTGATCGCTGCGATCCCACCGCCGGACCCGATCGGCGAGTAGTTGATGTTGATCCCGTAGGCCGAGCCAACGGCGGGGATCCATTTCGAGATCAGCGGGTACGGGAACGTTGCACCGGCTCCCGTGAGCGTGGTGTCCGCCTTCTGCGCCGGCGCGGCACCGGCGGTGCCCGCGGCGAACGCTACGGCGAACGCGCCTGCCACGACCAGCGTGGCGATGAGCGCTCTCTTCATTGTCGACCCTCTCCCTTCATCGATGTCTTTCTCACGGTAAGAAGCGCGTTGCTCCTCTCGCCGTTTGACGTGAGCTTTCCCCCTGGGATGCTTCGGATGGGATGACTTCCAGTGAGCATGCGGTGGCGAATTGGTGAACGATGCTCAGTGCGAGGCGTCGGTGAACTCGTGGAACTCCCCGGTGACGAGAAATGCGGTCTGCTCGCCGATGTCGACGGCGTTGTCACCGATGCGCTCGATGCAGCGCGAAACGACGATCATCCGCATCCCCCACTCCTGCGAGCCGGGATCGTGCGCCAGTGCAAGCACCTTGTCGGCGAGGCGGCGGTTCGTGCGGTCGATCAGCTCGTCGAGCTCCACGAGCGAGCGCGAGCGCTCGACGTCTCGAGTGGCGAACGAGTCGAGTGCGAGGCGCACCATCTCCTCGGCACGCTCGCCCATCTCCGTCAGCCCTTCGACGAGGTCGTGACGCGGTTCCAGCTCGCTCGCGAGCTTGGTCAGCTTGGCTACGGTGACGCACTGGTCGCCGATCCGCTCCAGGTGGATCGAATCGTGCAGGATCGCGAGCACGAGCCGGAGGTCGGACGCAACCGGCGACTGCTGCGCCAGCAGCTCCTCGACCATCTTCTCGATGCGGTGGTAGCGCTCGTCGATCTCGTCGTCGAAGGCGATGACCTCGTCGCACAACTCGGTGTCCTGGGACTCGAGCGCCCCGATGGCGCCGCGAAGCGAGCGAAGCACGATCGCACCCTGCTCCTGCACGGTCGCCTCGAGCGCGTCGAGGCTCTGCTGGAACTCGACGCGGGCCATCAACCAAACCGTCCGGTCACGTAATCCTCGGTGCGCTTGTCGGACGGGTTGGTGAAGATCTTCGTCGTCTGGTCGTACTCGACCAGGATCCCGTGGCGGCCACTCCCGTCCTCGCGCACCTCGACGCTGAAGAACGCCGTCATGTCGGCGACGCGGGCCGCCTGCTGCATGTTGTGCGTGACGATCACGATCGTGTAGTCGTTCTTGAGGTCGTTGATCAGGTCCTCGATACGCGAGGTCGAAATCGGGTCGAGCGCCGATGCCGGCTCGTCCATCAGGATCACGTCCGGCTCGACGGCGAGTGCCCGCGCGATGCAAAGCCGCTGCTGCTGGCCACCCGAGAGCCCGAGCGCGTTGTCCTTGAGCCGGTCCTTGACCTCGTCCCAGAGCGCCGCATGGCGCAGCGTCCGTTCGACACGCTCGTCGAGCTGGTCTTTCATCCCGAGGATGCGGGGGCCGAACGCGATGTTGTCGTAGATCGACTTCGGGAACGGGTTCGGCTTCTGGAACACCATCCCGATTCGGCGACGCACCTCGACGGGGTCGACCTGCGATCCGTACAGGTCGCGGCCGTGGTACAGCACCGTCCCCTGCACGGCCGCGCCCGGGATGAGGTCGTTCATCCGGTTGAAACAGCGGATGAACGTGCTCTTGCCGCAGCCCGACGGCCCGATGAACGCGGTCACGAAGTTCTTCCGGATCTGCAGGGTCACGTCGTTGAGCGCGAGGTTCCCCGAGTAGGTCACCGCGAGATCGGTGACGTCGAAGACCGTCTCGGACCCGCGGCCTTCCGTCGAAGTACCCGCGAGCTGGCCCAGCTTCGCACCGTCGATGTTCGGAGTCGCCACGTCGCTCTCTGGAGTCGTCAGGTCGGTTGGAGTCGCCACGTCGGTCACCCGTGTGCCAGTCTCGCCTGAGGGCGAACCCCGATGGGATTCGGGTTGGTTAATGTATGGTGAAAGACCGGTGAACCGCGTCAGCCGGCTGGAAAGGTGCAGCGAACCTCGAGGCCCGCGCCGCGCCCGCCGCGCGCCTCGACAGAGCCGCCCCCTTGGTTGACGATGTGCTTGACGATCGCCAGGCCAAGGCCGGTGCCCCGAGAGGCACGTGCCCGATCGGCCCGGTAGAAGCGCTCGAACAGCCGTAAGAGCTCGTCCTCGTCGACGCCGACGCCGTCGTCGCATCCCCACAAGACGACGCCACCGTCCGCAGATCGCTCGACACCCAGCGTGAACGTCGCCCCGGGCCCGGCGTAGCGGATCGCGTTCTCCGCCAGGTTCTGGGCGATCACGCGCAGCATCCGCGGCCGCATTTCGAGCTCGATCGCGGGATCACCCTGAACGACTACCTCTACGCCGGCGCGCGACGCCCGCTCCTCGAGGCCGACCGCGACTGCGTCCAGCTCGGGTCGCACGGCGACGGACCCGAGCGAGACGACCCGTCCGCCGGACTCGAGCTCCGACAGGAACAGCACCTCGTCGATCAGCTCGCGCACCGACTCGACCTCGCTCCGGGCCTGATCGATGAGCGCGCGTACGTCTTCCCCGGGAAGCATGGCGGTCTCGAGCAGCGAGAGCAATCGCGCGAGCGGCGTGCGCAGCTCGTGCGAGACGGCCGCCGTGAACCCGGCGCGCAGCTCCTCGTAGGCGGTCATGTCCCCTGCCTGGCTCAGGTAGACGAGCCGTTCCCGCCGGCCGCCGATGTCGTAGGGGACGATCAGCGGCACGAGGCCACGGTCTCCGGACAGGACTCCCTCGGGAATGCGCTCACCCTCCCGGATGCCGTCGATCGACTGGCGCGCGCGCCGGCTCGCGAGCACGACGGTGTCGGAGTCGTCGAGCACGACGACGGCTTCCCTGCTCTCCTCCACGAGCAGCCTCCCCCGGGTTCCGTCCGCGTCCATGCTCACACCGTTCTAACAGACGGCTTGCGCAGGGCTTGCGCCGGCCACACTCCCGCCTCACGCCGGTCGGGGTCAATACGAGTGTCAACGGGCTCCACGGAAGGGGAGGTACGACATGAAGGTCAAGGCTCTGGTTCTCACGATTGCGGCAGGCGCACTGCTGGCGATCGCCGCCGTCGCCACTGCCGCGGTCGTCAACGGCACGGCCGGCAACGACACGCTCACAGGCACCCCGCGCGCCGATCTGATCCGCGCGTTCGCAGGCGACGACTCGATCACCGCCCTGGAGGGCCACGACGTCGTCCGCTCGGGCAAGGGCAACGACACCGCAGACGGCGGCGACGGCAGGGACCTGGTCTTCGGCGGACGCGGGAACGACACGGTCGGCGGCGGCAACGACGACGACCGGGTGCACGGCGGCTCCGGCGACGACACCGTCTCGGGCGGCGAGGGCAACGACCGCGCCGGCGGCGGCAGGGGCAACGACGTCGTCAACGGCGACGGCGGCGACGACTCGCTGTTCGGCGGCTGGGGTGAGGACAAGGTCTACGGCGGCACCGGCAACGACCGCCTGCACGCGCTGGCACCGGACCGGCTCCCGGACCTGCTCGACTGCGGCGAGGGCGAGGACGTCGCGATCGTCCGCTTCTCCGAGAAGGCGACGACGACGATCGCCGGCTGCGAGAAGGTGCTGTACGTGCGTGTCCTGACCGCCGACCAGAACGCCGGCGAGAACGCCGACACCGACGCCCAGGCCGAATAGCCGGGC
>DAIOGR010000028.1:0-14146 GCA_036745155.1 Gaiella sp. | reverse complement strand
GTGAACGAGCCCACGCCGCCCGAGCGGGCCTGCTTGTAGAGCGGGCGGCAGCCCTGGAAGCGGCTCATCGCGTGTGAGAGCGCCGCGCACCACATGTCGGGGAACGTCGGGTCGACGTCGGTGGTGGAGGGGTACGGGTCGAGCTGCACGTCGCCGTCGACGGTGAGCGGCGAGGCGCCGCCCTGGACACCGTGGCGGTCGCGCTTGTAGTAGATGCCCCACAGCTCGTCCGTGACCAGGTCTCCGTCGTCGGTATAGAGCGGCGCGTCGGTGTCGAGGTGGATCACCGGCGGGGCGCTGCCGTCGGCGGTCGCGAACATGAGCGGGTCGACGGTGATCTCGCCTTCCTGCAGGTTCCAGTACGTCCACATGCGCACGTCGTGCTGCACGTCGCCGGCGGGCGTGCGCACGTCGATCGTGTCGGGGAGCCCCAGCATCCGCCAGAACTGCTGCGCCCACGGCCCCGGCGCGATCACGACCTGCTCGCCCACCGCGATCCGGCCCTTGCCGGTCTCGACGGCGGTGACGGTGTCATCGGCGCCGACCTCGAAGCCCGTCACCTCGGTGTAGGAGTGGATCTGGACTCCCTCGGCGACGCACTTGTCACGAAGCCCCATCACTGACTCGACGTTGAAGGCGAAGCCGCCCTGGTGCTCGTGGAGGCAGACGGTCACGCCACGGGCCCGCCAGTCGGGGAAGAGCCCCTTCATGTGCGCGTCCACCTCCGCCTCGCCGACGATCAGCTCGGAGCGGTAGCCGATGCGCTCCTGCCGCTCGAACACGGCCACCAGGTCGCTCTCCTGCACCCTGGGGCCGAGCGCGATGTAGCCGACGCCGTTGTAGTGGTAGGCCTCGGGGTCGGACTCCCACACCTCCACGCACGCCTGCATCAGCTCGCTCATGGCGGGCTGGAAGTAGTTGTTGCGGACGACGCCGCAGGCGATGCCGGTGGCTCCGGCGCCCGGGGTCGCCTTCTCGAGCACGACGACGTCTGCGCCCGAGCCGGTGCCGCGCGCCCGCAGCTCCTTGGCGAGGTGGTACGCCGTGGACAGGCCGTGGATGCCGGCGCCGATGACGACGTAGCGGGCGGATGCGGGAAGCGTCATGGTAAATTGCCTCCTGGGCAATCGTGTGTCAAAATGATGCCCTCACCGTACCATGGCCCGCACCGGATCTCCAGCCACGCGCCACGTCGCCGCCGTCGAGCGGGCGGTGGCCGTGCTCGACGCGCTCGCCGATGCCGGCGAGCTCGGCACGAACGAGGTGGCGCGCCGCACCGGGCTGAATGCGAGCACTGCCTCCCGGCAGCTTGCGACGCTGGTCGCGGCCGGGCTCGTTGCCCACGTCGCGGAGACGGGCCGCTACCGGCTCGGGCCGCGCCTCGTCGAGCTCGGGAACGCGGCCCTGGCGGGGCTCGACGTGCGGGCGATCGCCCGACCGCACCTCCGCGCCCTCGCCGCGGCGACGGGAGAGACGGCGACGCTCTCGGTGCCGGGCGAGCCCGACGCGATCACGGTCGACTTCGTGCAGAGCGCGGCATCGGTGCAGAGCGTCGCCCGGCTCGGACGCCCGAGCGTCGCGCATGCGACCGCCGCCGGGAAGGTCGTGCTGGCCTTCGGGGAGGTCTCGCTGCCCTCCGGGCCACTGCGCCGCTTCACCGGCGCCACGATCACCAACACCGCCGATCTCGCTGCCGAGATCACGGCGGTACGCCGGCGAGGCTTTGCACAGGCGCTCGGGGAGCGCGAGGAGGACCTCAACGCCGTCGCCGCCCCGGTGTGGGGCGTCCGCGGCGAGCTCCTGGCCGTGCTCGGCGTGCAGGGCCCGGCAGCGCGGTTCGCGGCACCGGCGATCGAGCGCGCCCTGCGGGAGCTCCGCGACCACGCGGTTGCAGTCTCCAGCGCGCTCGGAGGAGGCCTCGCCCGGGCGTCCGCGGAAGAGTAGGATCGCCCCATGGCAGCGGTCGAGGCCCACATGTCAGGCGATCTCGTCACGGTCGGCCCGGACGAGCTGCTCGTGGCGGCGGCCGGCCGGATGGCGGAGCGCCGCGTCGGCGCTGCGCTCGTGCTCGACGGTGAGCGACTGACGGGGATCCTGACCGAGCGCGACGTGCTGAACGCAGTCGCGGCGGGCGGCGTCGAGAGCGCCGTCGTGTCCGGCTGGATGACCCACGGCCCCGAGACGATCGAGCCCGGCGACACGACCGACCACGCGGCGGTGCTGATGATCCACGGCGGCTTCCGGCACCTGCCCGTCGTCGACGGCGGGCGGCCCGTCGGGATCCTCTCGATCCGCGATCTCGTGCGGATCGCGCTGGACGACAGCGCCCCCCGCGGCGCCTAGTGCGCCGTCTCACAACGTTCGATTGGGATCGTACGTTGAGAGACGCCGCACTCGATGCTTGTTGCACGCTGGCCAGCTGCTGCGCAGCTGACCAGCGTGATCCTGAAGGGGCGCGCTGCGCGCGCCTGGGCACTACACCGTCAACAACACGATGCCGCACGCGACGAGCACGGCGCCCGCCAGGCGGCCGGGCCCCACCCGCTCGCGCAGAACCGGTGCGGCGAGTGCGGTCGCGATCACGACACTCGTCTCGCGCACGGCTGCGACCGGGGCGGCCGGGGCCCGGGCCAGCGCTGCCAGCACGAGCGCGTAGGCACCGAACGAGGCCAGTCCGGCGAGGATCGCCGGCGCCCCGAGCTCCACCCGCACCCGCCGGCGCCCCCTCACGGCGAGCACGGCTGCCGCGTAGCCGAGCGTGGCCGGCACCATGCTCAGCTCCAGGTAGGTGATCGGCCCCGCGTAGCGGATGCCGTGCTTGTCGAGCAGCGTGTAGGAGGCAATGCACGCGGAGATCCCAAGGGCGAAGAAGAGGGCATCGGGCCGGGCCGGGCGCCGCAGCCCGCGGACGAGCAGGACGCCTGCGGCGACGAGGACGACGCCGGCGACCTGCCCGCCCGAGGTTGCCTCCCGGAGCGCGGCTGCGCCGACGAGCAGCACGAGCACGGGCGCGAGGCCGCGCGAGAGGGGGTACACGAACGAGAGCTCAGCCTTGCGGTAGGCGGTGGCCAGCAGGGCGAAGTAGACGAGCTGCAGCACCGAGGTGACCGCGATGAACGGCCACGCGCGGCTGTCCAGGCGCCACGTCAGCGCCGTCACCGGCGCGAAGGCGACGACGGCCGCGATCAGAGCCACCACGGTGGCGCTTTCCGGATCGCGCGAGCGGGCGATCAGCAGGTTCCAGAACGCGTGCAGGAACGCCGCAGCGAGGGCGAACGAGAGCGCCGGGAGCGGCATCGTCGGGCAAGAGTAGGCTTCCGATCCGGATGACCACCTGCGGAGCTCTGATCTTCGACTTCAACGGCACGCTCTCCCACGACGAGCCGATCCTGTGCGCCACCTACCAGGCCATCTTCGCCGAGCACGGACGGCCGCTCGCGGAAGCCGAGTACTACGAGCAGCTGGCCGGCAATACCGAGGAGGCGATCATCTCCACCTGGCTGGGCGTCGACGGTGCCGAGCTCGACGAGCTGATCGCCGAGCGCATCCGGCGCTACGTGGCGGCAGCGGCCGACGGCGCCACCGTCGAGCAGCCGATCCGGGAAGCAGTCCGCTACGCGGCGCAACGGGTGCCGATCGCGGTGTGCTCCGGCGCCTTCCGGGCGGAGATCGCACCGGTGCTCGAGGGCGCCGGGATCGCCTCCCTCTTCGCGGCAGTCGTCACCGCCGACGACGTCGCTCACGGCAAGCCGCACCCGGAGGGCTACCTGCGCGCCGTCACCCTGCTCGGCGAGGGCCTCGACCCCTCGGGCGTCGTCGCGTTCGAGGACACCGAGGCGGGAGTGGCGTCCGCCAAGGACGCAGGCCTCAGATGCCTCGCCGTGCGGGGCACGCTGCCCGACAGGCGGCTTGCCCGCGCCGACGAGCTCGTCGACCGCATCGACCTCACCCTCGTGCAGAGCCTCGTCGGCTGAGCCAAACGGGCACCGTGGTCCTGGCCGTCGATCAGCGCAGGAACGACCTGCACCGCAGGCGGGTGAGCCCGTGACCTGGGTGATCGCCCACCGAGGTGCCTCGGCCGACGAGCGGGAGAACACGCTGCCTGCCTTCGAGCGCGCGATCGAGGCCGGCGCCGACTACGTCGAGCTCGACGTGCAGGTGTCCGCCGACGGCGCTCTCGTCGTGTTCCACGATCTCGACCTCGACCGGCTCACCCCACTGCGTGGGCCTCTCCGTCGCCGTGCGCTCGTCGAGCTCCGCGAGGTCGGGATCCCGACGCTCGAGGAGGTGGTGGAGCTGGCGCGCGGCCGGGTCACCGTGATGGCCGAGTTGAAGAGCGCCCACCTGTACCGCAGGCACGACCTCGTCGGGCGCACACTCGCGCTCCTCGGCCCAGACGACGTGGTGGTCTCGTTCGAGCGCCGCTGCCTGCTGGAGGCGCTGGAGCTACGGCCGTCGCTCCGGGTCCTGCAGCACGTCGGCTACGGCGTCTCGATTCGCGCCGCCGCCGCGTACGCGTGGGCGGTCGGCTTCCACAACCCGCGCGTCACCGCTCGCGGGATCGCGCGTGCCCGGGCGCTCGGACTGGAGACCACGGTCTACACGGTCAACGACGCCGACCGCATGCGCCGGCTGGCGGCGCTCGGCGTGAGCGGCATCTTCAGTGATCGCCCGGCGTTGCTGCGCGAGACGCTGAGCTCGCCTCCAGGCTGAGCAGCTTGGCGCTCGCGGCCGGGAAGCTGACCTGGACGTGCGAGCCGACGGGTAGTGCCGCCGCCCGCTCCCCCGAGATGTCCGCGGTCCACTCGCTCCGGCCTGCGAGGACTCGCAGCCGCGTGACGGAGCCGAGGAAGGTGTGCGAGACGACCTCTCCCGCGAGCGCGCCGTCGGCCGTCCCTGCCGCCTCCACGGACACGATCTCCGGACGAACGAGCACCATCACGCGCTCGCCCCGCGTCCGGCCGCGGGCGGCGTCGACCGGCAGGTGCACTCCGTCGTAGTCGACGGCGCCGGCGTCCGGGTCAGACACCGTCGACTCGACCCGGTTCATGGTGCCGACGAACTCGGCCACGAAGGGAGTCGCCGGCGCGCCGTAGATCTCGGCGGGCGTGCCGATCTGCTCGATCCGGCCCTGCGAGAGGACGGCGACCCGGTCCGAGATGGAGAGCGCCTCTTCCTGGTCGTGCGTGACGTAGATGGTCGTGATCCCCAGCCGTGTCTGGATCCGCCTGATCTCCTCGCGCAGCTGCACCCTCACCTTCGCGTCGAGCGCCGAGAGCGGCTCGTCGAGGAGGAGCAGGCGCGGCTCGATCGCCAGTGCTCGAGCGAGCGCGACACGCTGTTGCATGCCGCCCGACAGTTGGTGCGGGTAGCGGTCCGCGGCGTCGGCGAGTCCGACGAGCTCGAGCAGCTCGACTGCGCGGTTGCGGCGCTCGTCGTGCCCCTGCTTGCGCACCCGCAGCCCGAACTCGACGTTCCGCACCGCGGTCATGTTCGGGAAGAGGCTGTACGCCTGGAAGACCATGCCGATGTCGCGGCGGTTGGGCGGCACGCCGGTGACGTCCTTGCCCTCGATCAGGACCTGGCCCGCCGTCGGTTGGTCGAATCCCGCCACGAGGCGGAGCGCCGTGGTCTTCCCGCAGCCCGAGGGCCCGAGGAACGAGACGAACTCGCCGCTCGTGATGTCGAGGTCGATCCCCGCCAGCGCCACGACCTCGCCGAACCGCCGGTGAAGCTGCCTGAGCTCGACGCCTGCCATCTAGCGTGCTCCTTCCGCAACGGGCGCCATCCGCCGGCCCCGGCCGACGGCCGCCAGGGCCAGCATCGCCGCCCAGGTGATCGCGAATGCGAGCAGCGTCACCGCCGCTGCCGGATAGCCCTTGTTCTGGTTGACGTACTGGACGTAGACCGAGAACACGTTGAACTGGGCGAGGCTCGCGATCGTGTACTCGCCCATCACGATCGCCAGGGTCAGGAACGAGCCCGCGAGAGCCGCCGCCCGGATGTTCGGGAGGATGACACGGAACAGGGTCGTCGGCCACCCGGCGCCGAGGCTCTGCGAGGCCTCCGTCAGCGTGTGCACGTCGATCGAGCGGAAGCCCGTGTCGAGCGAGAAGTACATGTAGGGAAACGCGAGGATCACGTAGGCGGCCGTGAGGAACCCGTACGGCTCGCCGTAGAACCACTGCGGCGTCCCGCGGTACACGTCCAGGAGGCCGACGACCAGGATGATCGGCGCGACCACGAACGGCACGAGCGCCAGAAAGCCGATCAGCGGGCGAAGGCGCGGCACCTTCAGGTGCACCCAGTAGACGGTCGGCACGAGCAGCAGCAGGGTCAGGAAGATGGTCTCCAGGGCGACGATGAAGCTCAGCCTGATCGTGCTCCAGAACTGATGGTCGTGGAGGATGTACCCGTAGTTGCCGAGCGTGCAGCACTTCGCAGTCTGGTCGTCGCGCAGGCTCACGAGCAGTGACGCAAGCAGAGGGATGAGGAAGTAGGCGGCCCCGAACAGGAGCCAGATCACCGCGGACGGCGCAATACGTCGGCGCGGGGTCATCGCATCCACCTCGACGAGACCTTCTGCAACGGGATGTACGCGAGCATCATCAGGCCGAGGACGACGAACATGCCGAAGGCGAGCGCCTGGCCGAGATGCGGGTTGTCGAAGACGTCGCCGGAGAGGAAGAAGCCGATCGTGATCGGCACGAGGCCGACGCTCCCGCTCGTGAGGCCGTAGGCGGTGGCATAGGCGGCGAAGGAGTTCCCGAACAGCAGCACGATGGCGCTGAGGAGCGACGGCAGCAGGATGGGCGTGCCGACGTAGCGCCAGAACTGGAACGAGCTCGCCCCGAGCCCCGACGCCGCCTCGCGCCACTCGCGGCGGAGCCCGTCGATCGCGGGTGCGATGACGAGGATCATCAGGGGGATCTGGAAGTAGAGGTAGACGATCTCGATGCCCGTCTTCGTGAACAGGCTGAAACCGTGGTCGTACGGGTTGTACCCGAGCTGCTTGGTCATGAACTCCGTGACCACGCCGAGGACGCCCAGGGTGGAGATGAACGCCGCCGCGAGCGGGATCCCGGCGAAGTTCGCCGCCACCCCCGAGAACGTCGTCAGCCCGGTGCGGATGACCCTCGGAGTCCCGTCCCTGATCGCCGAGTACGCGATCAGCAGCCCGAAGACGCCGCCCAGGATCGCCGTGACGAGGCTCACCTCGATGCTGTTCTTGAAGGCTGTCCGGTACGGCTCGTCGAACAGCGCCCGTACGTTGTCGAGCGTGTAGCCGCCGTCGGGCGACTGGAAGGCGCCGATCATCGTGTTCGCGGCGGGAAGGAGGAGGAAGGCCGTCGCGTAGGCGAGGAAAGGCACCACGCCGAGCCAGGCGAGCGAGATGCGCCTCTCCCGGCCCGCCGGGGCGGGCCGGGAGAGGTCTTCCTGGGTTGCCGCGGTGCTCAGAGTGCTACGAGCCGACCTTCTTGGGCCATTCGGTGCTGATCACGGTCCGGGCGGCCGTGACCTGCGACGGGCTCGCGAACTTGACCTTCGAGTACGCCGTCGCATTCGGCAGCGCCTTGATCAGTGCAGCCGGCACGACCTTGCGCGCGACCATGTCGGCGAAGAGCGCCGGATGCGAGTACCCCTTCAGCCAGAGCAGCTGGCCCTGGTCGGAGTAGAGGAATTCCTGCCAGAGCCGTGCCGCCCACGGGTGTGGAGCGGTGGCGTTGACCGCCTGGCAGTAGTAGGCGCCGTAGACGCCGTCGGACGGGACGACCGTGGTGATCTTGGACGCGGGGAAGTTCTTCCCGTAGGCGAGGTTGAGGTAGTCCCAGTCGATCGTGATCGGCGTTTGGCCCGACGCGATCGTCTGCGGCGTGGCCTGCACCGGCAGGAAGTTGCCGACGCTCTTCAGCTGCGCGAAGAAGTCGATTCCCGGGCCGATGTTGCTCAACCCGCCGCCGTTCGCGATCGACGCCGAGAAGACGCCTGCGACAGCTGATCCGGACGAGAGCGGGCTGCCGTTGAGGGCGACCTTGTTCTTGTACTCGGGCTTCAGCAGGTCCTTCCAGCTCTTCGGGGCGTTGCTGACGACGGCGCCGTTGACGCCGAAGGAGATCACGCCCCAGTAGTCGCCGACCCAGAAGCCGCGCCCGTCCTTCATGGCGCGGGGCACCTTCCGGAAGTTCGTCGTGTAGTACTTGGCGTAGAGGCCCTCGTTCGCCCCTGCGATGGCGAAGGTGGGGCTCACGTCCACGACGTCAGGAGCGCGCGGGTCGCCCTTCAGCGACCTGATCGCCTGGTTCTCCTGCGCCGAGCTGCCGTCCGGGTTGTCGCTCGTGATGCTGATGCCGTACTTCTTCGAGAAGGTCGAGATGATCTCGCCGTAGTTCGCCCAGTCGGGCGGGAGGGCGATCACGTTGAGCTTCCCTTCCTTCTTGGCCTCGGCCACGATGTCCGACAGCTTGGCCAGCCGGCCGATCGTGGGCGGATCTGCGAGCGCCTTCCGCTTGGCGGCCAATGCGGCCGGCGACAGCGAGAGGACCGTCAGGCCGGCGCCTGCTGCGAGACCCCGCTTCAGCACCGTCCGGCGCCCTACCCGCTCTTCTTCCAGCCTGCGCAGGAACTCGTACTCCTGCTCCTGATACCCCTCCACGGAACTCCTCCTGTCTCCGATGTCGAAGCCATGCTACGAGTGTGGGTCGCGTGGTGCAATACGCTGCTCCACCTATGCACAATCCCTGGCAGGCAGAGGGGCCATGGCTGCGATGTGCCCTGCACGCCCATACCACCAACTCCGACGGGGAGCTGCCGCCGCGCGCTCTCGTCAAGCACTACGAGCGGGCCGGCTACGACGTGCTCGCCGTTACGGACCACTGGTATCGCAGCGACCCGCCCTCGACCGAGCGGCTGCTCGTACTGCCGAGCGCCGAGCTCAACTGCCTGCTCCCGAACGAGCGCGACGGCCACGTGCTCGCACTCGGCATCGACGACGCGCTCGACGAGCTCGAGGGGAACCGGCTCGACCTCGCCGGCACGGCTGCCTGGATCGTCGCGCACGGTGGCATCGCCTACCTCGCGCACCCGTACTGGACGGGGGCAACCCCGGGCCTGCTCGAGCTGCCGGATTCCGTGTCGGGCATCGAGGTCTACAACGCCGGGTGCGAGCTCGAGATCGGGCGTGGTCTCGCGACCGTGCACTGGGACGAGCTCCTCGACGCGGGGCGCCCCTGCTTCGCGCTCGCGACCGACGACAGCCACCATCCGGGGTTCGACTCCGACCTCGCCTGGACCTGGGTGCGGGCCGAGCGGACGGCCGATGCGGTGCTGGCGGCGCTCCGCACCGGATGCTTCTACGGCACCACGGGGCCCCGGATCGCCGACGTCGTCGTCGGCGACGGGGCGATCGAGGTGCGGTGCGACCCGTGCCGAAACGTCACGTGCGTCTTCGGTGTCTCGAGCGGAGCGGCGGTCCACGCCGGCAGGCTCGGGTACCGCTACGGCGGCGAGATCCTCGACACCACGAGCGACGGCCTGATCACCGCAGCCCGGCTGACCCTGCCGGAGACGGCGCCGTACGCGAGGGTCGAGGTCATGGACGCGCTTGGGCGCAGGGCCTGGACGAACCCGGTGTGGGCGCAACCGGGATCTGCTCCGCTCTGATTGGATAGGCCTCACACGCCGACGAAGGAGACTGCCGAAGTGGCAACGGTCGAGAAGCCCCCGACGTTCATTCGCCCGGACGGCAAGGAGAAGGTGACGGGAACCGGCCGCTACACGGCCGACCTCACCCTGCCGGGGCAGCTGGTGGCGAAGTTCCGCTACACCGACCACACCCACGCCCGCATCCTGCGTATCGACACCTCGAAGGCGCGCGTGCTGCCGGGCGTGCTCGCCGTCGTGACGCACGAGGACGTGCCGGATGTGCTGTACGGCGGCATGGTGCAGGATCGCCGGCTCTTCGCGAAGGACACCGTGCGGTTCGAGGGCGACATCGTGGCGGGGGTCGCTGCCACGACGGCGGAGATCGCCGAGCAGGCGGCTGCGCTGATCGAGATCGAGTACGAGCCGCTGCCGGTGGTGACCGACTTCGAGGCCGCCCTGGCTGACGACGCACCTCTTGTCCACCCCGAGTGGGAGAGCTACCAGGGCGACGAGTCGCTCGGACGCGACCGCAACACGCTCGGGTACTCGACGATCGTGCAGGGCGACGCGGACGCCGCCATGGCGACGGCGGACGTGGTCGTGCAGGGCCGCTATGTCACGGATCCCGTGCAGGGAGTGCCGATCGAGCCCCGCGCGGTCGTGGCGCAGTGGCAGGGCGACAAGGTGACGGTCTGGACGTCGACCCAGGTGCCGTACGCGGCCAGAGCGGGCGTCGCGCACACGCTGCAGATCCCGGAGTCGCACGTCCGGGTTGTCGTGCCGCTGCTCGGCGGCGGCTTCGGCGCGAAGTGCGACTTCCATTTCGAGGGGCACGTCGCCGCGCTGGCACGTGCTGCGCGCCGTCCCGTGAAGCTCGTCTTCTCACGGCGGGAGGAGTTCTTCGCCGTCGGCCACCGGCGCGAGGGCATGGTGATCGAGCTGCAGACGGGCGCGCGAGCGGACGGGACGCTCGTCGCGCACAAGGCGCGGCTCGTGCTGGACAAGGGCGCCTACTGCGGCGAAGGAGGCTTCTTCGCGCAGATGGCCGCGATGCACGCCCTCGGCCCGTACGAGCACGAGGCGGTCTTCGTCGAGTCCTCGCTCGTCTACTCGAACAACCAGCCGTCGTCCTCGATCCGGGCTCCGACCGCTCCCCAGGTGTGCTGGGCGCTCGAGCAGCACCTGGACGAGCTCGCGGCCGCACTCGGCATCGATCCGGTCGAGCTGCGGCGCCGCACGCTGATCGAGGAGGGGTCCGTGACGGCGACGGGGCAGGTGCTGGAGCGGATCGCGATGAAGGAGACGCTCGAGAAGGCGGTCGAGCTGATCGGCTACGGGCAGGAGCTGCCCGCCGACGAGGCAATCGGGGTGGCGTGTGGCTGGTGGCCGTGCTTCGCCGCCAACAGCGGCGCCTATGTGAAGCTGAACCCGGACGGGACGGGCACGATCGTCACCGGCGCGCAGGAGAACGGCACGGGCGCGGTGATGGCGATGCCGACCTACGCCGCCGAGCAGCTCGGGATGAGGCCCGAGGACTTCTCCATCCTCTACCAGGACACCGATGCGGCTCCGTGGGACATGGGCTCGTGCGGCTCGCAGACGACCTTCAACAGCGGGCGGGCGGTGATCGCGGCTGCCGTCGAGGTACGCGAGCAGCTGCTCGACGCGGCCGCCGAGAAGCTCGAGGCGTCGCGCGACGACCTCGAGCTGAGCGGCGGCCTGGTGCGGGTGAAGGGATCGCCCGACAAGGCGGTCACGATCGCCGACCTGGCAGGCTCCGGCACGTTTCACGGCAAGGGAGCGGGCGAGCTGCCGGAGGCGCCGCCGGCGCCGGCGGAGGGATGCGTGGGGAGGCTCGGGCTCGAGTCGTTCCATGCGCCCCAGCTGATCGCGCACGCGGTGCGGGTGAAGGTCGACCGCGACACCGGCGTCGCGCGCGTGCTGCAGGTTGCGGCCGCGCACGACTGCGGCCGGATCCTCAACCGGCTCGGCGCCGACGGGCAGGTGTACGGCGGCGTCGTGATGGGGATCGGGCAGGCGCTCTCCGAGGGGACGCAGCTCGATGCCGAGGGGCGGCACCTCAACGCGCACCTCACGGACTACAAGCTCGTCACCGCATCCGACGCGCCGCAGATGGACATCGCCTGGATCGAGACGGACACGCCGAACGCCGGGCCGAAGGGCTCGAAGGGCGTCGGCGAGCCCCCGTGCGTGCCGACCGCCGGCGCCGTCGCGAACGCGATCGCGAAGGTGATCGGCACCCGCGTGCGGGCGTTGCCGATGACGCCGGAGCGGGTGTGGGCCGCGAAGGAGCAGGCATGACCGTCACCGCGTTCGTGACCGCCGCGAGCGTCGACGACGCCGTGCAGGCGCTCGCGGAGGGAGCGCGGCCCGTCGCCGGCGGCACCGACCTCGTCGTCGGCGCCCGCGCGGGCAAGTCGCAGCTGCCGGAGAGCATCGTCGCGATCCACCGGCTCGCCGAGCTGCAGGGCGTCACCACGGGCCCGGACGGGCTGCGCCTCGGCGCGCTCGCGAGCCATGCGGAGATCGCGGCCGATCCGGACGTTCAGGCCCGCTACACGGCGCTCGCCGACGCCTGCGCGATCGTCGGCTCGCACGCGACACGTGCGCAGGGCACGGTGGGCGGCAACCTGATGAACGCGTCGCCGGCGATGGAGACCGGCGGCCCGCTGCTCTGCCACGGCGCCTCGGTCACCCTGCGGGGGCCGGCCGGCACACGCTGGGTCGCCCTCGACGATCTCTGGGCGGGCCCCGGGCAGACGACGGCGCACCCGGACGAGCTGCTCGTCTCGATCGACCTGCCGGCGCCCGCCGCCGGCACCGGGAGCGCGTACCTGCGCCTCGAGTACCGTCGCCAGATGGAGATCGCCGTCGTTGGCGCCACCGCCGTCGTGACCGTGGCGGACGGGAGCGTGACCGACGCGCGAGTGGCGATGACGGCCCTCTCCCCGACCATCCGCCGGGTGCCGGGGGCGGAGGAAGCTCTGATCGGCACGGACGGCGGTGCCGCGGCGATCGCCGCCTCCGCCGAGGCGGTGGCCGCCGCCGCGACACCGATCTCGGACGTGCGCGGCTCGGCCGACTACCGCCGCGCCATGGCCACCGTGATCGCCCGCCGCTCGATCGAGCGGGCGCTCGCACGCGCCCGAGGGGAGGCATCGTGAAAGTCGCAGCGACACTGACGGTGAACGGGGTCGCCTACCCCGTCGAGCTCGACCCGGGCACGAGCCTGCTCACGGCCGTGCGCGACGTGGTCGGCCTGACCGGGTCGAAGGAGGGCTGCGACGACTCCGAGTGCGGCGCCTGCATGATGCTGCTCGACGGGCAGCCCGTGAACGCGTGCTCGTACCTGGCGCTGCAGGCCGAGGGGAGCGAGGTCACGACGGTCGAGGGCCTCGCCGACGGCGACACCCTGGCGCCACTGCAGGCCGCGTTCCTCGAGCTCGGCGGCGTCCAGTGCGGCTTCTGCACGCCCGGCATGCTCGTCTCTGCGACGGCGCTCCTCGCGGCCAACCCGTCGCCCACAGAGGACGAGGTGCGCATCGGCCTCTCCGGCAACCTCTGCCGCTGCACCGGCTACGACGGCATCGTCAAGGCGGTGCTGTCGGTGGCAGGCTCCTGACGCCGTCGGGCCGCTGATCCTCGTGACACAGTGTCACAGGCATTGTTCGTCGGGCTAGGCCCTTAGCCAGGGTCGCGGGGGGGAGCCGGCCTCCTCGACCGGCTCCCCCCCGCTGGCTCGTGCAGCTCAGCAGCCGAAGCAACCGTCCGGCTTGTTGCCCGCGATCAGTGTCGCCGTCTTCGTGATGGGGAAGTCCGTCTTGATTCCCCCGCCCCGCACGAGGAACGGCGCCGGGGCCGAAAGGGAGTTGGCCACGATGCCCACCTGGGTCAGCGTCAGCTGGGCGGTGGACTGACCGTCGAAGCTTCCGTTCCAGATGCCTCCGCCGTCGACGGCCGACGGGAACCCGAAGCCCTCGGCGCCAGGCCCGCTCGCCGAGCCGCTGTTGCCCGTGACAAGCGTCCGCTCGAGCGTGAGCTGCCCGGCGTTCGCGACGCCGGCACCGAACGCGGCTGCGAACCGCTTCGACTGCGCGGAGACAGTGTTCCGCGCGATCAGCGAGTCGCGGACGGTGGCAGTCCCCTCGACCTCCATGCCGCCGCCATCGGCGAGTGCGTCGCCCTCGGAGACGGCCTGTGCCGAGTTGTCGGTCACAGCGCTCCGCTCCAGCAGCAGCTGGCCGTCGACGTCGATGCCGCCGGCGAACGCCTGTGCGACGCCGTTTGCGTTTGTGGCGTGAGAGGTGACGCGGTTGCCGCGGATGATCGTGTTGCGGATCGTGGCCGACTGCGGGCCACAACAGGCCGTGCCGACGCGGATGCCGCCGGAGCTCGCGTTTGCCCACATATCGTCGGCGGAGAAGCTGCCGGTGATCTCGGCCACGTTGTCGCTGACGACGCTGTCCTCGATCGTCAGCACGCC
>DAIOGR010000027.1:0-14331 GCA_036745155.1 Gaiella sp. | reverse complement strand
GAGCTCGTCGACGGGGATCATGCGGGCGCCCCAGGGCATCTCGACGGTGTCGATGTGGGGCAGGACTCGCCGCGCGAGCGTCGCCGTGCTGACCCCGAGTGCCTCAGCGGCCTGCGCTCGGCTGTAGACGAGGCGGACGGCCGTCTCGGCCTTGCGAAGAACAACAGGCGGCTCGCTGACCGGTGAGCCCGGGAAGCGGTTCTGCCGCTTGCTGCGACGCGCTCCACCGCGAGACATCCGTACAACATACAACAACATGGGATTGATTGCACTGCGAGTGCATCTGTGTCTCGCGTCCTACTTGGCCGGTAGTTGCTGTACGGCGAGCGGCTTAAGAGGCTTGGCGGCGGGTCACCGCTCGATGCTGCGGCCGCGGTGTGGAACGAGCTGCCGTTCGAGCTCCATCACGCGGCGAAGGCGCTGCAGCCGTTCGGCGTCGAGGTCGCGATCGCTCTCGCTCAGCATCCGAACACAGTCCACCATTGACGCGACCGCCGGTCGGACTCCGCGGCCGAGGTTCTCGCGGGAGGCGCGAATACGAAGATCGTCGTAGCCGCGTGTCCCCCACGGCGTCGGGACAACCGCGAGCTGGCCGGCCTGGGTCCGAGTGACGAACCGTTCATTGTGGGCGAGCTCGTCTAGCTGAATTCTGCTCCCATCCTCGCCGGTGGCGTTAAGCTCGCTCAGCGCACGGGTGAGCCGGCGTAGATTCTCCTCCCGCAGCGAGGGCACGATGTCCAGCCCCCGCGTGGTCTCGGCACTTCCGTGGACGACCCGGGCGAAGCCGCCTACGATGACGTAGCTGACGCTCTCGCGGTCGAGCGTCTGCAGAACCGCGTAGGGATCAAACGGGGCCTGCTCGCTCACCGAGCGCCCCCCAGCTCGTCGAGAAGGGCCTGCACGCGCTGCTGCGGGGCCTGCAGCAGACTCGTCTCGAGCTGTCCGTCCAGAGCCGCGTCCTGCTCGGGCTCGGCGATCTCCAGCTTCAGTACGAAGCCACAGGCCTCGACCACTGCCCGAACGTTCTCGAAGCTCGGCTCCTGACTGCCCGTCTCCCACCGCGCCACCTGCGCCCGGTCGCGTCCCAGCCGCGCCGCCAGCTCAGCCTGCGTCAACGCCGCCTTCAGGCGTGCCTCCCGGATGATCTGCGCGCTCGTCATCGGATCGGATTCTACCCTCGTGTTGACAACGAGTCGCGTGCGTTATACGTTACGTAACTCTCATGGCACGGAATGACGGTCAGCTCTCGCTCACACTCATCGAGACGACCGACCGCGCCCGATCGACCACCACCCCCACGAGTCCGAAGCAGCGGGTTCTCGCGCAAGCGTCGGCGAGCCCGGACGAGCCACCGGCTCAGCCTCTGCGACCCGCGACGCCCCTGGCCCGGGGGCGACGCGTGACCGAGGCTGGCGAAGTCGTCTTCCTGTCGATGCCGCAGGTCATCGATCGCTACGCGGACGTTTGGAGCAAGTGGACGATCTACGAGTGGGTCCGGACGTGCTGCATCCCGCACGTGAAGTTGCCCGGCCGGCGGGAACTTCTGTTCCGGCTTGACGATCTCGAGGCGTACGAGTTGGGCGAGGTCGAGCTCGAGACGGTGAAGCTGCCGCAGGGCGGGCGCCTCTGCCGCCCACGGCGTCGATAGCACGGATGTCGTGGGGTGACTCAGACGGGGAACGCGGCAGCGCGGTTAGCCTCGGCCTGCATGGCAGCGTCACTCCAGCGGCCGTACACGTTGAGCGTGAGGTCCGGGTCGCTGTGGCCGAGTTGGAATTGCACCCACTGGGGGTCGAGCCCTTGCTCGCGGCAGAGCCGGGCATAGGAGGCGCGGAACGCGTGAAACGGCTTGCGCTTGCGTCCGCCCTCCCCCACATCCGGGATTCCCGCCTTCTCGCGGGCGTCGTCGACGCGCCGCGATAGGTACTGCCCGTTGACGCGGTCGGGGCTGCGCGGTGCCGGGAAGAGTGCCGAGTCGCCCGGCTGGACGCCGACCAGCGCGGTCCACTGCTCGAAGACGTCGACAGCCGGCTGGATGAGGTTCAGGGTGCGCGGCTCGCCGTCTTTCGGGAGCGTCATCCCGTCGACACGATCCCAATGGTGCCGAATCCTCAGCGTCCGGTTGGTGAGGTCGAGGTCGTCCCAGTCGAGTGCGATGAGTTCGCCGAGGCGTGCCCCCGTGACGACGGCTGCCTTCGCGACGTAGACGTAGACCGGCGCGGCGCGATGCAGCGACTCCATCTTCGACCAAAGCTTGGCGAGCTCGACATCGGTGTATGGCTCATCGCCGCGAGGGATTCGGAGCCGAAGGTCCCTGATGAACTTCCGACCGAGCGGGTTATGAGCCATGAAGCCCTCCTCGACCGCCGCGTTCAGGATCGCCTTCAAGTGGCGGAGGTGCTTGTGGACGGTAGCGTCTGCCCCGCCCCTCTTCCCGGCACGAGTGCTGCGGACGAACAGGCGCAGCTCCGGCTGCCCGATCTCGTCGAGCTCGAGGTCGCCGATGATCGGACGGGCAAAGCCGAGGGTCGACCGGTAGGCGCGGATGGTGCTGCCCTTGTCGCCCTTGTCGCGCTCGAGGTTCACGAGGTACTCGTCGGCCCACTCGTTGAACGTGCGTGGTTCCCCGGCCGGCTGGGCGATGCCAACGCGCCCTTCGTCCAGGTCGACGAGGAGCTTGCGCAGTGCTCGGTCGGCAACCTGTCGGTTGCGTACACGGGCCCCTTTGATCGGCTTCCCGAGCCGGTCGCGGTAGAGCGTGTAGTACGAAGGCGAGGGCTTGCAGCGGCAGCCCGCGAGCGAGTCGAGCGACGTCCGGCTCGAGTTCGGGCAGCCACGTTGATGCGCCACCCGAAGGCTCGCGGTGCGGGGCTTCGACATCGAGGCGCTCCTCTCGAGGAGTGGTTCAACGGGTTCGAGTCTATCTCATTCTGTACCCGTGGTGTACCCGCAGTGCCCGTTTGCTCAACCATCGAAATAGAAAAGCCCCGCGTAACGAGGCTTTTCTATCGGGGCGCCGAGATTCGAACTCGGGACCTCTAGTCCCCCAGACTAGCGCGCTAACCAGGCTGCGCCACGCCCCGCGACCGCGACATCGTACCCGTCGTTCGGGCCGGGCGTGCTCCGCCCGGCGCCGGCACCGCGGATGTCAGCCGAGCTTCTTGTAGAGCCGGTCGATCAGCTCGGGCATCTGCTCGAGCTTGTCGGTGATCACGCGGATGCGGTACTCGCGGAAGTGCTCGGCCTTGACGTCGAAGGCCGTGGCGAGCCGCTCCAGCACGTCGTTCGACGGCACCGGCCGGTTGCCGTGGACGATGTGGTTCAGGTAGCCGGCCGAGAGATCCGTCTTGTCGGCGAGCGCCCGATAGGTGAGGCCCGTGTCGGCCATCAACCGCTCGATCGTGGGGCCGAGGCCCTCGTCGCTGTACGTCCGTCGTCTCGCCACTAACGCTCCTGCACCCATGTAATCACGGATCCGGCCGGAATGCGCTCGTCTGCGCCCGTCGCGCGCACCCGCACGTCGACCGCGGCGTCCTCCAGCGTCTTCTTCCCCACCGTCATGCGCACCGGCATCCCGAGCAGGTCGGCGTCGGCGAACTTCTCGCCGGGCCGCTGGTCGCGGTCGTCGAGCAGCACCGCCAGGCCGGCGGCGGAGAGCGCCTCGGCGACCTCGGCGGCCCGCTCCAGCACCTCGGGTGCGCCGGCGTGCAGCGCCAGCACGTGCACGTCGTAGGGGGCAAGCGACGGCGGCCACACGATGCCGAGGTCGTCGTGGCTCTGCTCCACGGCGGCAGCCATCACGCGGCCCGGCCCGATGCCGTAGCTCCCCATCACGAGCGGCCGCTCCGACCCCTCCTCGTCGAGGAAGGTCGCGCCGAGCGGCGCCGAGTAGCGGGTGCCCAGCTTGAAGATGTGCCCCACCTCGATCGCGGTCTCGAAGCGCAGGCGCCCGCCGCAATGCGGGCACGTGTCTCCGTCCTTCGACTCCCGCAGGTCGGCGAAGCGCGGCGCGTAGTCGCGCCCTGCCGCAACGCCGCGCAGGTGCCAGCCGTCCCGGTTTGCGCCGGCCACGAACTGGCCCTCCCGCAGCGCCTCGTCTGCCACGATCTCGCCGGCGAAGCCGACCGGGCCGAGCGACCCGCCCGACGCGCCGAACGCGGCACGGATCTCCTCGTCCGTAGCGGGCCGCGAGGGCATACCGAGCGCGGCGGCGAGCTTGTTCGGCTCCAGCCGGTCGTCACCGCGCACGAGCGCCAGCACCACCGTGCCGTCGTCCTTCGTCACCGGCATCGCCTTCGACGTCGCCGCAGCGTCGATCCCGAGCAGCTCCGCGAGCGCCTCGATCGTCGCCACGTTCGGCGTCTCGACCTCCTCGGGGCCGGCGAGAGCTTCGGGGAACGAAGGAGCCCGCGGCACGCCACGGGCCACCTCGAGGTCGGCGGCGAAATCGCCGCGCTCGCAGGTGACGAGCGTGTTCTCGCCGGAGCCGGAGGGCGCGAGGAAGTCGAACGACTCGCTCCCCCCCATCATCCCGGGCTCCGCCTCGACGCCGACCGCCTCGATGCCGCAGCGCTCGAAGATCCGCTCGTACGCCCTCCGGTGGGCGTCGAACGCCCGGGCGAGCCCCTCCTCGTCACGGTCGAACGAGTACGAGTCCTTCATGATGAACTCGCGCACCCGCAAGAGGCCGCCGCGGGGCCGCGGCTCGTCGCGCTCCTTGACGGAGAAGTGGTAGAGGATCTGCGGCAGCTGCCGGTAGCTCTGCAGCTCCCTGGCGTGGAACGTGAACGTCTCCTCGTGCGTCATCGGCAGCACGAACTCGCGCCCGTTCCGGTCCTGCAGGCGGAAGAGCTCCTGGATGTAGTCCCGGCCCGTCTGCTGCCACAGCTCGAACGGCGTCAGCACCGGGCAGAGCATCTCCTGCCCCCCGATCGCGTCGATCTCCTCGCGGATCACCTGCACGACCTTCTGGTGCACGGCCCACCCGAGCGGCAGGAACGTCCACACGCCGGCACTCACCTGGCGGATGTAGCCGCCGCGCACGAGCAGCTTGTGGCTCACGGCCTCGGCGTCGCTCGGCGCCTCGCGCAGTGTCGGCTGGAACAGGGCTGACTGTCGTCTCACCATCAGCGTCACAGGGTAGTCGAGGCCCGCTGCCGGTGCCGCGGTTCGTTGTCCGGAACAGAAACGTCGGGGTGAGGCCTGCCCTGCTGACCGGCCCGGCTCAGTCCAGCGGGATCAACGAAGCCTCCGCCATCGCGAGCGCGGCCGGCTTCGCCATCTTCAGGCGCTTGGGACGGGGCATGCCGGCCTCGATCCAGCGGTCGATCTCGTGGAAGAGCTCGTCGATCAGGATGTCCGACGAGACCTTCTTCAGGACGCGCCCGTGCGCGTAGATGAAGCCGACGTCCCGGCCGCCCGCGATGCCGAAGTCGGCGTCGCCCGCCTCGCCGGGGCCGTTCACGGCGCAGCCCATCACGGCCACCTCGAACGCGTCCGGGTACTCCCGCAGACGCTCCTCGACGACGACGGCGAGGCTCTCGACGCCGACGTTGTCACGTCCGCAGGACGGGCAGGCGATCATGACGGGGCCACGCTCGCGGAGGCCGAGCGCCTTCAGGATCTCCCAGGCGACCTCCACCTCCTTGACCGGGTCGGCCGTCAGCGAGACGCGGAACGTGTCGCCGATGCCGTCGGCGAGCAGGGAGCCGATCCCGACGGCGCTCTTGATCGTGCCCGCGAACGGCGTGCCCGCCTCGGTGACGCCGAGATGAAGCGGGTAGGGGACCTTCGCCGCGAGCATGCGGTAGGCGCGGATCATCGTCGGCACGTGGGTCGCCTTGACCGAGATCTTGAACTCGCGGTAGTCGAGCTTCTCGAGCAGCTCCACCTCCTCGAGCGCGGCCGCTACGAGCGCCTCGGCCTGATCCTTACGGGCGAGCTCCTGCAGGTGCTCCGGCAGCGACCCCGAGTTGGCGCCGATCCGCATCGCGATCCCGGCCTGCTTGGCGGCGTTGACGACCAGCGCCACCTTGTCGGGCCCGCCGATGTTGCCCGGGTTGATCCGCACCGCCGCCACCCCTGCTTCGATCGCCTTCAGCGCGAGCGACGCGTTGAAATGGATGTCCGCGATCACCGGGAGCGGCGACAGCCGCACGATCTTCTGCAGCGCAACCGCGTCCTCCGTCTTCGGGACGGCGCAGCGCACGACCTCGCAGCCGGCGGAGGCGAGCGCCGCGATCTGAGCGGTCGTCGCCTCCACGTCGTGCGTTTTCGTCAGGGTCATCGACTGCACGACGACGGGGGCGCCGCCGCCGATCGCGACCCCGCCGACCCGGATCTGCTTCACGCTCGACATCCCTGCCAGTGTAAAGACGGCCTTCCCCCGCCCGCGGGAGCCGTAGGCACACTCGGAGGCGTGCCCGCCGAGCCGCCGCCCACGCGCTGGGTGCTGGAGCGCCCGCCCGACGACCACCCCCACGACGTGTGGGCGGTCGGCGCCGACCTCGAGCCGGGGACGCTGCTCTCCGCCTACCGGCTGGGCCTGTTCCCCATGCGCGTGGAGGGTCGGCTCGTCTGGTGGTCGCCGCCGGCGCGTGCCGTGATCCCGCTCGACGGCTTCCACGTGCCCCGTTCCCTGCGCCGTTCCGCACGTCGGTTCGAGCTGCGCGTGGACACGTCCTTCGAGGAGGTGGTTCGGGCCTGTGCCGAACCCTCGCGGCCGGGTGGCTGGATCGACGAGTCGTTCGTCACCGCCTACTCCGAGCTGCACCGGCTCGGGTTCGCGCATTCCGTCGAAGCGTGGGACGCAGACGGGCTCCAGGGTGGCCTCTACGGTGTCGCCTGCGGCGGCCTCTTCGCCGCCGAGTCGAAGTTCCACCGGCGCAGGGACGCGTCCAAGGTCGCGCTGCTCGGCCTCGTCGGGCTCCTCCAGGCCGCGGGCGACGCCGGCCGGCGCCTGCTCGACGTGCAGTGGCAGACGCCGCATCTCGCCTCGCTCGGGGCCGTCGAGATCACACGCGCCGAGTACCACCGGCGTCTCGACGCCACGGTGGCCCTCCCGGACGCCTTCCCCGACCCCTGAGGACGAGGAAGGCCTCGCCGCTAGGAGAGGCGGCCGATGTCGTTCGTGAGCCCGATGAAGAAGAGCACCAGCACGAGCCCGATGCCCACGATGGAGACGCGCTCGTAGATCTCGCGCCGGAGCGCCTTCCCGCGGATGCCCTCCACGACCGCGACGGCGATGTGCCCCCCGTCGAGGGGCAGCAGCGGCAGCAGGTTGAGGAGCGCGATCGAGAGGGAGATCAGCCCGAGCACCCACAGGAAGTTGCTCGTCCCTGCCTTGGCTGCGTCGGAGGAGCCCTGCACGATCCCGACCGGGCTCGAGATGTCCTTCCGCCCGTCTCCCGTGACGAGTCGTCCGAGCGAGCGCACGATCTCGCCCGTGACGACCCCCGTCACCCGGAAGGACTCCTTCACCGCTTCCGGTGGCGGTAGTCCCTTCCCGCGCAAGACGAAGCCGAGCCGGTAGACCCCGTCGCTCTGCCTGGCCGCCGTCGGCCCGAGTGTGACGCGCCGTCCGTCCCGCAGGACGACGAGCGTCAGCGGCTTCCCGTCCGACGTGGAGATCGTGCGGGAGACGTCCTCCGGCCCGACGGGTGCGCCGTCGATCGAGACGATGCGATCGCCTGCCGCGAGCCCCATCGTCAGCGCAGGCGTGCCCGGCGAGACGGAGTCGACCGTCGTCGTCGCCTTGCCGCCCGAGGTCATGAACAGCCCGGCGAAGAGAGCGAGCGCGAGCACGATGTTCGCCGCCGGGCCGGCGAAGATGACGAGCACGCGCTTCCACGTCTTCGCCCTCCAGTAGGCGTCCGGCCCCAGTGCGTCGTCGAGATCGCCGAGCCCGCGCTCGGCAGCCTTGGCCGCGTGCTCCGACAGGGGCGCGGAGGAGACCAGCTGCGAGAGCGTCTCGAGCGCGTCGCGTGCCGCATCGTGGTCGCCGGAGCCCAGGGCACGGCGCAGCCTGTCGGCGGGGGGCGCCAGGTCCGGCGCCTCCTCGATCGCGCCCACGAACGGATGATCGACGTCCGTCGGCGCCGGCCGGTGCATCCCCGGGATCTTCACGAAGCCGCCGAGCGGGATCGCGCCGACGCCGTACTCGATCCCCTTGCGGCTCGTCTTCCAGATCGCCGGCGGGAAGCCGACGTAGAACTTGCGCGGCCGCATGCGCAGCGCCAGCGACACGCCGAAATGACCGAGCTCGTGGATGAAGATGAGCAGGCCGAGCCCGACGAGGGAGACGACGATGGTCATGCCGGCACGAGCCTCCGCTCCGCCGCCCGTCGCGCCGCCGCGTCCGCCTCGACGAGGTCGTCGAGGTCGCGTGCCGGCGAGCCTTCGACCGCGCCGAGCGCGTCGTCCACTGTCGCGGCGATGTCGAGAAAGCCGATCCGGCCGTCGAGAAACGCCGCCACGGCCACCTCGTTGGCCGCGTTGTACGCGCACGGGAACGTGCCCCCCTGCTCCCCGGCCCGCCGCGCGAGACCGAGCAGCGGGAACGCATCGAGATCCGGCGCCTCGAAGCGGAGCTCGATGCCCGCGGCCAGGTCGAGCCGCTGCGCGGGGGTGGCGGCACGTTCCGGGTAGGTGAGGGCGAACGAGATCGGGACGCGCATGTCCGGGTGCCCGAGGTGCGCGAGCAGCGCGCCGTCCCGCAGGCGCACGAGCGAATGCACGACGGAGGTCGGGTGGACGACGACCTCGATCTGCTCGTAGGAGAGGCCGAAGAGCCAGTGCGCCTCGATCAGCTCGAGGCCCTTGTTGGCGAGCGTGGCGGAGTCCACGGTGATCTTACGTCCCATCCGCCACGTTGGATGTGCGAGCGCCTCCGCCGGCGTCACACCGGCCAGGTCGGCGCGGCCGCGGCCGCGGAACGGCCCGCCCGAAGCCGTCAGCACGAGCGACTCGACCGTGTCGGGCGCGCGCCCTTCGAGGCACTGGAAGAGGGCCGAGTGCTCGCTGTCCACGGGAAGCAACAGCCCTCCCCCACGCGCACCTGCCGCGACGGCGAGCTCCCCGGCTGCGACGAGGCTCTCTTTGTTCGCGAGCGCCAGCGTGACGCCGCGCTCGAGCGCCCACAGCGTGGCACGCACTCCCGCGAAACCGACGATCGCATTCAGCACCACGTCCGGCTCGCAGGCTTCCAGCAACAGCGTGGCGTCACCGCCCACCTGGACGTGGTCGACCCCGTGTGCGGCCGCGAGCGCGTCGAGCGGCGTGGAGCCGGACTGCAGCCCACACAGCTCGAGCTCCGGGTTACGCTCGACGATCTCGAGCGCCTGGCCCCCGATCGAGCCCGTCGCGCCCAGGAGTGCCACCCGCTTCACGTGCACACAATGCCTGTCAGGACCGCGCCCGCGCCGCCGGCCGCTCGGGAGCGGCTCATGCGAGTGCGAGCACGAGGTAGAACGCCGCGGGGCCTGCCCACAACAGCGAGTCGACCCGGTCGAGCACGCCCCCGTGCCCGGCGAGCAGCCTGCCCGAGTCCTTGACACCGAGGTCGCGCTTGATGGCGCTCTCGAACAGGTCGCCGAGCGTCGCTGCGAATGCGATGCCGACGCCGAGCAGGACAGCCTCCCAGTTGGAGAGGAAGCCCTGGTCGTACATGGCGAAGAAGGACACGGCGGTCGCGACGATCGTCCCGGCGACGAAGCCCTCCCACGTCTTGCCGGGCGAGATCCTCGGCGCCAGCTTGTGGCGCCCCACCAGGCGGCCGACGAAGAACGCGGCGGTGTCGTCGGCGAACACCGTCAGCAGCACCGTGAAGATCACGAGGCGCCCGTCTCCGGGGATGTCCCGCAGGAGCAGCAGGCTGCCGAGGCCGCCGCCCACCCACACGACCCCGAGCAGCGTCAGCGAGATCGCGGCGGCGGCGGACGGGCGTGCGTCGGAGAACCCGAAGACGACGAACGCCACGAGCACCGCCGAGAAGAGCCCGCCGGTCATCCACGTCATCCCGCCCGTCTGTGCGCCCACGAGCGTCAGCACGAGCCCGACGAAGCCACCGAGCACGAGAGGATGCAGGCCCCGCCCCATCACGTACAGCTCGTGCAGCGCCAGGAGCCCGCCCGCGAGCGCGAGCGCGAACAGCCACCAGCCGCCGAGCCACACGACCCCGAGCACGAGCGGTAGCAGCACGGCCGTCACCGCGATGCGCGACCAGAAGGCGCTCACCGGGCGCCGAACCGCCGCTGCCGGCTCGCATACTCCGCGAGCGCGTCGCGCAGGTCGTCCGCCCCGAAATCCGGCCAGAGCGTCTCCGTGAAGACGAGCTCCGCGTAGGCGGCCTCCCACAGCATGAAGTTCGAGAGCCGGAGCTCGCCGGAGGTGCGGATCAGGAGGTCGAGCTCGGGCAATGCAGGCGCGTACAGGCGCTCGGCGATCGCGTCCTCGTCGACGTCGGTAGGTGCGAGCCCGTCGCTCACGATTCGCTGTGCCGCCTCGACCAGCTCCGCCCGCCCGCCGTAGTCGAACGCGATCCACAGGAGCAGCGTGTCGCGACGCTCGGTCTCCGCCTCGAGCTGCGCCATCTTCGCCCGCAGTGCCTCGGGGACGCGATCGCGGCGGCCGATGAACCGTGTCCGCACGCCCTGCTGCGCCAGGTCGGGCAGCTCGCGGTCGATCGTCTCCTCGAGGATCTCCATCAGCGTGGCAACCTCGTCGGCGGGGCGCGACCAGTTCTCGGTCGAGAACGCGTAGACGACGAGCGAGCGGACGCCCAGGTCGATCGCCGCCTCGACGGTGCGGCGGAGCGCGCGGGTGCCTTCGCGATGGCCGTCGGCGACCGGCAGACCGTGGGATTCCGCCCAACGGCCGTTGCCGTCCATGATCACAGCGATGCTCAGGGCTTCGCCCCGAGCATCGCTAGCTCGGGACGAAGACGGCATGCAGCACACCATCCAGGTGAGGTGGGCGCACGCAGATGGGACGGCGTCGGTCCATCGCTAGAGGCTCGACCGCGTGGGCGGTCACACCTCCATGATCTCGGCTTCCTTGTGCTTCAGGAGCTCGTCGATCCGCTTGACGTGGTCGTCGGTCAGCTTCTGTACCTGGGCCTCCGCCCGGCGCTCCTCGTCGTCGCCGACTTCGCCGTTGCGGACGAGCTCCTCGAGGTGCTTCATCACGTCGCGGCGCACGTTCCGGGTCGCGATCCGGCCCTCTTCGGCCAGGCGCCGGACGACCTTGACGAGCTCCTTGCGGCGCTCCTCCGTCAGCTGCGGGATGGGCAGCCGGATCAGCTTCCCGTCGTTCGACGGGGTCAGCCCCAGATCCGATTCGAGCAGCGCCTTCTCGATCGCCTTGATCTGCGACGCGTCGTACGGCTGGATCGAGAGCAGCCGGGCCTCGGGCACGGAGATCGACGCCATGTTGCTGAGCGGCGTGGTCGTCCCGTAGTAGTCGATCGTGATGCGGTCGAGCAGCGCCGCCGAGGCGCGGCCGGTGCGCACGCTGTTGAACTCCGCGCGCGTCGACTCGATCGACTTGTCCATTCGCACCTCGCAGTTGGCGAGGAAGTCCTCGATCGCTCCCATTCAGCCCTCCTTCGACGTCGCCACGATCGTTCCGATCCGCTCGCCGCCGGCGATGCGGACGATGTTCCCTTCTGCCAGCTCGAACACATGGATCGGCAGGTGATTGTCCATGCACAGGGACAGCGCCGTCGTGTCCATCACCTTCAGCCCGCGCTCGATCGCCTCCAGGTGCGTCAGCTCGGGCAGGAAGAGGGCCGACGGGTCGGTGCGCGGGTCGCCGTCGTAGACGCCCTGCACGCCGTTCTTCGCCATCAGGATCGCCTCCGCGCCGATCTCGAGCGCCCGCAGGGCGGCGGCGGTGTCGGTCGTGAAGAACGGGTTGCCGGTGCCCGCGGCGAAGATCACGATGCGGCCCTTCTCCAGGTGGCGCATGGCACGCCGGCGAATGTACGGCTCGGCCACCTCGGATACGGCGATCGCGGATTGCACGCGGGTCTGGGCGCCGAGCCGCTCGAGCGCGTCCTGCAAGGCCAGCGCGTTGAGCAGGGTCGCGAGCATGCCGGCGTAGTCCGCCGTGGCGCGGTCCATGCCCTCTGCCGCGACGGCCATGCCACGGTAGAAGTTGCCGCCGCCGACGACGATCGCGAGCTCCGTGCCGCCGCCGTGAACGGCGACGACCTCTCGCGCGATGGCGCCGACCGTGCCGGGGTCGACCCCGTACTCGCGATCGCCCATCAGGCTCTCGCCGGACAGCTTCAGCAGGACGCGGCGGAAGGGCGGAGCGGCGCCGTCACGCCCGCGCTCCACCGCCTCCTCCGGCTGCACGCTCACGAGCCCGCGACCGAGACCCGCTTGAAGCCCTTCACGGACGCGCCGGACTCCTGCAGGACCTGGCCGACCGATTTCGACGCGTCGTGGATCCACGCCTGGTCGACGAGGACGCCGCCGGGCGACGCCGCGAAGAAGCGCTTGCCGAGCATGCCTTCCACGATCTTCTCACGCGCCGCCTCCGGCTTGGAAAGCACCTCGTCCGAGTTGAGGTAGATGTGGCGCTCCGCCTCGACCGTCTCCGGCGGGACGTCGTCCCGCGTCGTCCACTCCGGTGCGGCGAACGAGATGTGCATCGCGAGCTGGCGTCCGAGCTCCTCGCTCCCGCCGGCGAGATCGACGAGAACGCCGATCTTGTGCGCGGGAGGGTGCACGTAGGCGGCCACGGTGCCGCCGTCGTCGAAGCGGGTGGCACCGGTCACGACGATGTTCTCACCGAGCTTGCCCATCAGCTCGAGCCGCTCCGCAGCGAGCGCCTCCAGCGCCTCGACGCCGTCGGCATGCAGCGTGCGCAGCACCTTCTCGCAGAACGCCTGGAACGCGTCGTTCTTCGAGACGGGCTCGGTCTCGCAGCCGACGCCCACGATCGAGCCGATGGCGCCCTCGACGATGACGCCGACGCGACCCTCGGTGGTGGCACGATCGGCGCGCTTGCTCGCGGAGGCGAGGCCCTTCTCGCGCAGCAGCGTGCGGGCTGCCTCGATGTCGCCGTCCGTCTCCTGCAGCGTCCGCTTGCAGTCCATCATGCCCGCGCCGGTGAGGTCGCGGAGCTCCTTGACGAGGCTGGCGCTGATCTCGGTCACGCTTCCTCCTTCTCGTCCCCCGGCGCCGCTGCGGCGACCGTCTCCTCGGCTGCGACCTCGACGGGCGCCTCCTCGACCGGTGCCGTCGCGGCCGGCGTCTCGCTCGCTGCTGCCTCCGCTGCCGGAGCCCGCTCAGGCGCCACGGGCGGAGCAGCGGGAACGGGATGCTCCTCTGCGGTCGCCTCCGTGCCGGCGCCCGTGGGCTCCTCCGGCGCTGCCGCGGCCTCGGCGGCTGCCGCAGCCTCTGCGGCCTCTGCTGCCGCCGCGGCCTCTGCGGCGGCGGCGAAGTCCCTGGCCGAGACCTTGCTCTGGCCGGCGGCGATCCCGTCAGCGATCGCCCTCACGATCAGGGAGCACGAGCGGATCGCGTCGTCGTTGCCCGGGATCACGTAGTCGGCCTCGTCGGGGTCGCAGTTCGTATCGACGAGCGCGATCACCGGCAGCTTGAGCCGCTGTGCCTCCCGCACCGCGAGCTGCTCCTTCTTCAGGTCGACGATGAAGATCGCGTCCGGCTGCCGGCGCATCTCCGCCACGCCGCCGAGATTCGACTCGAGCTTCTCGAGCTCTGCCTCCATCGCGATGCGCTCCTTCGCGGGGAGCAGCGCGAGCTGTCCGTCGGTCTTGAGCCGGCGCAGGTCGTGCAGGTAGACGATCCGGTCCGTGATCGTGCGCCAGTTCGTGAGCAGGCCGCCGAGCCAGCGGTTCGCCACATACGGCATGCCGACGCGCGTGGCCTCGTCACGCACCGCGTTCTGCGCCTGCTTCTTCGTGCCGACGAACAGGATCGTGCCGCCGCGCTCGGCGATGTTGCGCGCGAAGTCGTGTGCTTCCTGCACGAGTTGCTGCGACTTCTGCAGGTCGATGATGTAGATGCCGCCACGCTCTGTGAAGATGAACCGCTTCATCTTCGGGTTCCAGCGTCGCGTCTGGTGGCCGAAGTGGACTCCAGCCTCCAGCAACTCCTTCATGGAGACGACTGCCAACGGGACCAGCCCCTTTCGTGATGGTTTTTCACTGCAGTGCTCCGGCGGGCCTGGGCGGAACCGGTCCCGATCCGCGATCGCATGACGCGGTCGGGGAGGGACGCGGCACCGCCGCCCGGGCGCTGATCGCCGGGTCGACGGGAAGAGAACGGGCCTCATCGTAGCGGCAGCGGCCGCCGATCGTGA
>DAIOGR010000026.1:1465-14383 GCA_036745155.1 Gaiella sp. | reverse complement strand
CCGGGCCGGCTTCGAGGAGGTGGCGGTCACGGCCAACTGGCTGCGGCCCGGCCGCTCGTGATCATGCGAATCCGGTCACGAGCCAGCGCCGCCGCACGAAGCGGGCGCTCATCAGGGCGAGCCGCACCGCGATCAGCACTGCGAGAGCGGCCCAGACGCCCCGCACGCCCCAGTCCCCGACAAGGGTCGCGGCGAGCACGGCCGCGCACGCGGCGAACGCCGCCGCCATCGAGAGGGCCAGGTAGGGCCCGTCGCTCGCCCCGATCAGGATCCCGTCGAGGGCGAAGACCGCTCCGTTGAACGGCTGCATGAGCGCGAAGATCGGCCACAGCAGCGCGCACTGCGCCAGCACCTCGGCGTCGGAGGTGAAGGCCCGCGGGATCACGGCCGAGAGGGCGAGCAGGAGCACGCTGAAGGCGCCGCCGAGAACGACCGAGAGCCAGATCATGCGGACGCTGGCGTCGTAGGCCGCGTCGGCACGATCCCCCCCGAGCTCCCGCCCGACGATGATCTGTCCCGCGATCGCGACCGAGTCGAGCACGAGCGCGAGGAAGATCCACAACTGGAAAGCGATCTGGTACGCGGCGAGGGGCCCGTCGCCCATCCTCGCGACGACTGCGCCGGCGAGCACGAACGAGCTCATCAGAGCGATCGTCCGTAGGAAGATGAACTTGCCCACTCCGAGCAGCCTGCGCGCGAGCGCTACGCGCAGGCCGACGCTGCCGCGGCCGACGCGGCGCAGGATCGCCCAGGCCATCCCCACCCCCATCGCCGTCTGCGCGATCGCCGTACCCCACGCCGACCCGGCGATCCCCCAGCCGAAGCCGTAGACGAACACGAGCTCCAGCACAACGTTGACGAGATTCCCCGCGATCACGATCGCGAGCGGCGTCCGCAGATCGGAGACGCCGCGCAGGAAGCCCTGCCCTCCGAGCGCGAGGAACGCGCTGGGAACCCCGACCGCCGCGATGCGCAGGTAGAGCACTGCGTAGTCGGCCGTCTTCCCGTCGACGCCGAAGAGGCTGACCACAGGCCCGGCGAAGGCTGCGATCAGCGCGGCGAGGACGACACCAACGGCGAGCGAGAGCCACAAGGCCTGCGCGCCGAGCCGAGCCGCCGTCTCGTGCTCACCCGCGCCCGTCGCCCGCGAGACCTGTGCCGTCGTCCCGTACTGGAGGAAGTTGAACATCGCGAGCACCGAGAGCACGGTCGCGGCGGCCCCGAGGGCCGCAAGCTGCGAGCGGCCCAGGTGGCCGACGATTGCCGTGTCGACGAGGACATAGCTCGGCTCGGCGGCGAGCGCGCCGAGGGCGGGAACCGCGAAGCGCAGGATCTCGCGGTCATACGAGGAGCGGAGCCGGATCACAGAGGTCGCGGCGGGCGCGGGCGAGGCACGCGCGACCCTACGGCGCAGTCGTCCGCCGCGCGACACGCGCACCGGAGGACTGCTGCAACGCCTTGATCACGATCTCGTCGAGGTTCACGTGCAACGGGCGGGTGAGCGCGAACATGACGCAGTCGGCCACCTCGTCCGGCGTGACGGGGTCGACCCCGTCGTACACGGCCTTCGCGGCCTCCTCGTCCCCTTTGAAACGGACGATCGAGAACTCCGACTCGACGAGCCCCGCGTCGACCGTCGTGACCCTGACCGGCCGTCCCAGCAGGTCCTCGCGCAACGCGTACACGAAGCCGCGCACGGCGAACTTCGAGGCGATGTACGAGGCTCCGTTCGGGTAGGCCTGACGGCCCGCGACCGAGCCCATGAAGACGATGTGACCACCGTCCCGGACATGGGGCAGCACGAGGCGCGTCATGCGCAGGACGCCGTCGACGTTCGTGTGCAGGACACGCGTCTCGTCGTCCTCGTTCGAGTCGGTGAAGGGGTACCGGCCGAGCGCGAGCCCCGCGTTGTTGAAGAGGATGTCGACGCCCCCGAGCCCGCTCACGCAGGCCTCGACGAAGGCGCGGCTGCTCGCCTCGTCCGTGACGTCGAGCGCGAGCGCCAGATCCGCCTCGACCCGCTCCACGCGGCGCGCCCCGCCGGCGACGCGAACGCCCGCCTCGCGCAGCTTGCGCGTGGTGGCGGCGCCGATTCCCGACGAGGCGCCGGTCACGATCGCCGTCTTCCCCCGGAGGTCCACCGTGCGAGCCTACTGGAGGATCACCGGCGGGCGAAGTACCTCGTTCGGGGGATGCGAGGCACAGCCGTGGGCCGATGATGAAGGCAGACATGAACCAGAGCGACCCCCGTGCCCTGACCATCGTCGACCCCTACGAGCGGATCGCCCTCGCCGTGCGCGAAGCGCTGCCCGGCGACGCGGGCGACCAGCTGCTCACGCGCATCGCCGAGGAGCTCGCAGCTGTCGACGAGACAAACGAAGGCGACGCCTACGCCCGGCTGCACCTCGAGCTGGAGCGCCAGATCGCCACCGATCCGGTCACCGGCCTCCCCAACCGCGTTCGCTTCATGGACGACCTCACCCGGGCGATCGCCGCCTCGGCGCGCTACGACGAGCCGCTCTCGCTGATCGTCCTTCACCTGGTCGACCCCGAGGCGGACGAGCAGGCTGCCGGCGAGGCGCTGTTGCGGCTCGTCCGCATCACGGACGTCGTCGCCCGCATCGCGCCGGGGCGCTTCGCCATCATCCTCCCGCGCACCGGCACCGTCGGTTGCGCGCTCGTCGCGGCCCGCGTGGCAGGCCCCGACGAGCATGCGTTCACGCTTGGCAGCGTGACGTTCGCAGGTGAGTCCACGGACGCGACGGCGCTGCTCGCCCACGCCGAGGCCTCCCTGGACGGTCAGCCCTCCTGAGCCCCGGCGATCTCCACGCGGTCGATCGTGACCGGAGTGGTGGGGCGGTCGCGGCCGTCACGGTCGACGTGCTGGATCCGGTCGACGACGTCCTGGCCACTCACCACCTGTCCGAAGACGGTGTGCTTGCCGTCGAGCCACGGCGTCGCCTCGGCGGTGACGATGAAGAACTGGGAGCCGTTCGTGTTCGGCCCGGCGTTGGCCATGGCGAGCGCGCCCCTGACGACGGGGTGGTCGTTGAACTCGTCCTCGAACTGGTAGCCGGGGCCGCCGGTGCCGGTGCCGAGCGGACAACCGCCCTGGATCATGAAGTCGGGGATGACGCGGTGGAAGACGAGGCCGTCGTAGAAGCCCTCCCCGGCCAGCCGGGTGAAGTTCTCGACCGTCTTGGGGGCGTCATCGGGGAAGAGCTCGATCTCGATCGCGCCCTCGCTGGTGTGGAGCGTTGCGTTTGTCATGGCTCCGACGCTAGCAGCGCGGTGACCGCTTAACGGGCCGTCAACATGCGTTTTTCGACACGATGCGTACACTGAGCAAATGGCGACGGCTGAGCCGCTGACCGGCCTTCCCCAGGGCGAAAGCTCGCGCGAGCTCGCGCGCGGCTGGCGCACGCTCACCCGCGCGGCAACGGCCGTCGCGGTGCTCACGAGCCCGGCCCTCTTCGTCTGGTTCACGCAGCAGAACGGCTGGAGCTGGTGGGTGTCGCTGCTCGCGACGGTCGGCGTGATCGTCGTCTTTCGCGGCTTTGCCGACCTGCTCTTCCACCGGCTGATCCCGTGGCCGAGCCTGTTCGGCACCGAAAGCCTGCAGCTGCGCGAAGAGGACATCGTCGGGCGCCGCCGCGCCTGGTTCTGGCGCTACTGGTTCCGGCTGGCCGTCTTCTTCTCCCTCCTCGTCACCGTCATCTACGTGATCCGCCTGGCCCAGGGCAAGGAGGACGTGACCTGGTGGGGCACGGTCGGCTCCATGTTCAGCTCGATCGGCCGCATCCTCAGCTCGTCGACGCTGTGGGTGCAGGCCGTGTTCGTGTTCTTCCTCTTCTTCGCGAACTTCGCGATCCTGATGGGCCCGATGCTGCTGATGGGCATCAGCCAGATCAGGGCGTTCGAGCCGGGCGACGCGCAGTGGGGCGTCAAGCTCGACGACGTGCGCGGCCAGCAGGAGGCGAAGGAAGAGGTGCGGCGCGTCGTCACGATCTGGCAGTCGGGTGAGGCGTTCGAGCGCGCGGGCGGCAAGCGCGAGCGCGGCCTCCTCTTCCTCGGAGCGCCGGGGACGGGCAAGACGATGCTGGCGAAGGCGATCGCCACCGGCTTCAACTCGCCGTTCATCTCGATCCCGGGCTCGGGCTTCGCGCAGACGTTCATCGGCATCGACGCGATCATCGTCCGCTACCTCGCCTGGAAGGCGAAGCGCATCGCGCGCAAGTGGGGCGGCCAGTGCATCGTCTTCATCGACGAGATCGACGCCGTCGGCATGCGCCGCGCCTCGCTCGGCACGGGCGGCTTCGCCGGGGCGCACAGGGTCGGCCCCACCGACCCGAGCGACCTGCTCTTCTTCGGGCCCTGGGGCGCTCTCAACCCCTCGGGCGACCTCGTGCTGGAGACAGGGCGCTGGCGCGACCGGCTGTTCGAGGAGCGGGCGCCTGAGCGCCAGGGACCGTCCGGCCTCCACCAGCGGCTCGCCGGCATCGCTAACTTCATCATGCCGGGCGGCATGGGCGGCGGCATGGGCGGCGGGCTCGCGCTCAACCAGCTGCTCGTCGTGATGGACGGCATCGACAACCCGCCGTTCCTCAAGCGCACGTTCACGAACCGGCTCAACACGCTGCTCGACGCGTCGTACATCGTGCCCCGGCGCCTCGGGAAGGTGCCGCTGCGGCGGCCGGCGCCGCGCCCTCGCGCGGAGCAGATCTACTTCATCGGCGCGACCAACGTCCCCATGGAGATGCTCGACCCGGCGCTCACGCGCCCGGGCCGGATGGGCCGCCACGTGTCGTTCCGCACGCCGACGCAGCAGGACCGGCTGGACGTCTTCGACCTGTACATCAACAAGGTCACGCACGACCCCGACCTCGACACGCCGACACGCCGCGACGAGATCGCGCGCATCACGAACGGCTACTCGCCGGCGATGATCGACCAGGTCTGCTCGATGGCGCTGACGATCGCCCACCACTCCGGACGCGACGCGTTCGAGTGGGTGGACCTCGTCGAGGCGATGACGACGCTCGAGTCGGGCACCGCCGTGGGGGTCGAATACGTCGCCGAGGAGAGCAGGGCGGTGGCGATCCACGAGGCCGGCCACGCGATCAGCGGGCACGCCTACATGAAGGACATCGAGTCGACCCGCCTCTCGATCAGGATGCGAGGCGGATCGCTCGGGCACCACCAGGCGGCGGCGAAGGAAGAGCGTTTCAGCAAGTTCCAGAGCGAGGACTTCGCGAACCTGATCTGGACGCTCGGCGCGATGGCCGCAGAGCGCGTGTTCTACGGCGAGAACTCCCGTGGCGTCGGCGGCGACGTCTACAGCGCCACCGCGCTGACGGCGACGATGGTGGGCCAGTGGGCGATGGGGCCGCAGCCGTTCACGGTCGCCCCCCGCGAAGGCGAGACCGAAGAGCAGGCGCGCCAGCGCGTGCTGGAGCGGTTCGAGCGCATCGGCCTGCAGATCATGAACCGGACGGGCGGCAGCCCGATGACCGCGGATCCGGTGGCGAGCGCGCTCGGCGACCCGTCCAAGCGTCGGGTGGCCGCCCAGATCCTGGGTCAGGCGTACGTCACCGCGCACAACCTCGTCCGCCACAACCGGCATGCGATCGAGCACGTCGCCGACCGGCTGATCGAGAAGAAGGAGATCTTCGGCAACGACCTCCTCTCCCTGCTCGAGTCGGCGACGATCCGCATTCCCGAGGTCGACTACAACGACGAGTCCAGCTGGCCCGGAGCGTTCTTCGCGAGCGGCTCCGACTCGCGGCCGGCTGGCCCAAGCACTCCGCCCCCGCCGATGCTCGAGGCAGCGTCGTGAGTGACGGCACCAAGGAGACGACGGTGATCGAGGCCGAGCCGGCCCGCCCGGTGGGAAGCAGCGCCTCTACCCCACGCTCGGACCGCGCGCGCCAGTCGTCCTACCGGGCCCGCTTCGGGCTCGTCTACTTCCTGCTGGCGCTCGTCGCAGGCGTGGCCGTCGGCGGGTTCCTCGTCGCCCTGACCCGACCCGACCCGGCGCCGCCCGTCCCATGGTCTCCCGGCTTCGTGCCGGAGGGCAGCGAGGCGGCCAAGGCGAAGCAGATCGCCGCCCGGATCTCCGAGCGCTACAAGCTCGCGAACGGCCAGCAGCTCGCCGCAGCCCTCGTGGGCCCGCCGGAGGTCTCGGCGGGCGCGAGCCAGGGCGGCAACATCCCCGTGCGCGCCATAGCGATCCGGCCCGACACGTCGACGGGCAAGCAGGAGGAAAACGACATCCAGATCATCGACGCCAGCGGGAGCCTGGTCTTCGTCCTCTGCGGCCTCGGCCAGAACTGCTCCATCAAGGGCGGCACGCCCTCGGAGGCCCGGCACGCCATGCTGCGCCGTGAGGCGCTCGAGCTCGCGCTGTACACGTTCAAGTACGTGAAGGACGTCAACGCGGTGACCGTGTTCCTGCCGCCGCGGCCGGACGGCGCCGCAGCCGGCACCTCGGTCTTCCTGCAGAAGCGCAACGTCAAGGACGAGCTCGCAAAGCCCCTGGCCAAGACGATCCAGCCGGTCGTGCCCGCGATCGGGAAGATGACCAAGGCGGAGCTCGCCGCCGTCGACCGGATCACGGAGCCGCGCCTCTACACCTACGAGTACCAGCAGGCACAGGACGGGAGCGCCGTGCTCGTGCTCGACCCGGTCATCCTTGGTGCCTAGCAAGCGGACTGCCTAGTCCCGCAGAGGCGGGATCCCCGAGTGGGAATCCCGCCTCGCGAAAATCCCTGAAGCCGGGAACCTACGGTTCCCTTCTCTCTGCAAGCGGACTTCCGCTGTCGCGGAAGTTCGGAAACCCGCATGAGCGGGTTTCCGCCGCGCAAAGATCCCTGAAGCCGGGAACCTACGGTTCCCCGTGACCCCTCCCTTCCCTCCGCAAGCGGAGTTCCGCTGCCGCGGAAGAGCGGAAGTCCGCTAACGCGAACTTCCGCCGCGCGAACATCCCTGAAGCCGGGCACCTACGGTGCCCCGTGACCCCTCCCTTCAGGGGTGAATGGGCGATGCCGGCGCCCCGCGATCTCTACGATCGGCGCATGGACGAGCGCTTGCTGCGGGCCAAGGAGCGGCTCGACACACTCGACTGGTGGCCGCAGCCCGTGCGCATCGAGCACGTGTGGCTGCTGACAGTCCCCTGGGCGTTCCGGCTGCCTTGGCTCGCCCGCTTCGACGGCTGGGCCTCGCACCGCGTGATCCTGCTCCGCCGTCCGGACGCGTCGGAGGATCTCGTCACGCACGAGCTCTGCCACGTGTGGCAGATGCAGCACCGGCCCCTGCGCATGCCGCTCAGCTACCTCCGCACCGGCTACGCCGCAAACGGGTACGAGCGGCAGGCGCGCGCCGCCGTGGCGGCGACGCGGCGCTAGAGGAGCTCCACCGCGTCGCCGATTGCGACGCGGCCGGGACGCACCACCTCGCCCCAGACGCCGAAAGGCAGGGGCTCGGCGGTCGGCACGTCGCCGCGGTAAACCCGCAGCACGCGCAGCGTGTCGAGCGTCGGGACGCCGCTGTCGGGATCCTGGGTCGTCACGGCGCAGCGTCCGGTGAGGCCGTTCCAGCGGAGCACGGCCTCGCCGACGGCGACGTCGCGGCCGAGCCAGGAGTCCTCGTGGTGCGCACCGACGCCGTCGATCGTGAAGAGCATGCGAAAGCGCCGCGCGTCCACCGCTTCCACCCCCGCCTCCTCGGCGAGGCGCGCGAGCGAGGCGGCCGACACGAGCGAGACGCTGCCACGCCGGCCGCGGTCCGAGCCACCGACCTCGCCCTCGACGCGCACGAGCCCGATCGGCCGACCCGCGAAGGCGGACAACGCCTCCGCCCAGGGGCCGGCGACCAGCCGCCCCTGCACCGGCCGCCCGTAGAAGTCGGTCTGGACGGGCTCACCGAGGGCAACCGCGCCCCCGACGAGGGCACCGTCGGGGAAGCGCAGCTCGAGGGTGTCGCCCCCGGGGCCCGCGTCGGGCACGACCTGCACGAACGGCCCGTGCGACTTGCCGTTCAGCAGCCTCCCGTCCGCGCCGACGAGGTAGAAGCGACGGTTCTGCCGCAGCCCCGCAAGGTCGAGCTCGATCGCATCGGGATGGACGAGGGCCAGCCCCTTGACCGGCGCGTACGAGATGCGGGTGACGCGGGCGTCGATGCAGGCGAGCTTACAGACGCGCCACGAGGACGATCCCGTCCTCGTCGGCGACCAGGGTGTCGCCGGGCTCGCAGCGGACGCCGGCGATCTCGACCGCGACCCCGACCTGCCCCTCACCGTGCTTCTCGGACCTGCGCGGCATCGGCGCGAGCGCCGCGATACCGATCCCGAGGGACTCGAGCGTCGCCGTGTCGCGCACGCAGCCCCAGACGACGATGCCGGCCCAGCCGTGGGCGAGCGCCTCGCGGGCGACGATATCGCCCAGCAGCGCACACCTCGTGCTGCCGCCGCCGTCGACGACGATCACCCTGCCGCGGCCGTCGGTACCGACGAGCTCCTTCAGCCGCGAGTTGTCCTCGAAGCACTTGACCGTGACGATCTCGCCGGCGAAGCGGCGGCGGCCGCCGAAGTGGCGGAACACCGGCGGCAGGGCGCGCGCCTCGCTGCCGTGGGTGTCGCTCAGGTCGCAGGTGCTCTCGGTCATCGGCGTGCTCGCGAGTGTATGCGCCGACGCGATACAACCTGCCGTATGCCCGAGCTGACGGCGGTCGAGCAGATCTTCCACGTGATCCCGGACCTGGCGACGCCGGAGCAGGTGCAGGCGTCGCTGCGCGAGATCCTCGCCGACCCGACGCTCGATCTCTTCTGGTGGGACTGGGAGAGCGAGCGGTATGTCGACGTGCACGACGGCCCCGGCACGCTCGCCACGGTTGACGCCGTGGTTCCGCGGGTTGCGACGCTCGTCGAGTACGAGAGCCGGCGGGTGGGTGCGATCCTGCACGACCCGAAGCTGCTCGAGCGCCATGACTTCCTCGAGGCCTTCGTACCGGCGATGCGCGTCGCGATGGAGCGGGACCGCCTGCACCGCGACCTGCTCAAGAAGATCGACCAGCTGAAGGCGTCACGCCTACGGATGATCGAGGCGGCAGACGAGGAGCGCCGGCGACTCGAGCGGAACCTCCACGACGGGGCGCAACAGCGGCTCATCGTCGTGCTGCTCGCCCTGCACAACCTCGAGAAGCGGGTGCGCGAGGATGCGCAGCTCGAGCCGCTCGTGCGGAGCGCGCGGGAGGAGCTGGAGGGCGCCATCGACGATCTGCGGGAGCTGGCGCGCGGGCTCCACCCGCCGCTGCTCGCACAGCAGGGGCTCAAGGCCGCCGTGCGCGCAGGCGCGGCGCGGTCTGCGATCCCGGTCGAGCTCGAGCTCAGGCTGGAGGAGAGCCTGCCGCCGGCGATCGAAGCGGCGGCGTACTACGTCTGCGCGGAGGCGGTCACGAACGCGATCAAGCACGCGCGCTGCTCGCGGGTGTGGGTGAGCCTGGTGCACGTCCCAGGGACGCTCACGGTCGAGGTGCGAGACGACGGCGTCGGCGGCGCGTCCATGGGAGAGGGCACAGCCACCGGTCTTTGCGGGTTGAGGGACCGCGTCGAGGCGCTCGACGGCAGCCTCACGGTCGAGAGCCCCACGGGCGAGGGCACGAGGCTCGTCGCGGTCTTCCCGGCGTAGGCGCGGCGGCTGGCCTCAATCGGTTCGCGGGCACTTCCCGCTCTGATACGCCTTCCGGTCGGACGGCTGCAAGACCCAGCGCCACTTCCCGCCGACCGATACGGCATGCATGGTCGCGGTCGTCACGCCGTCGTCGGACGCTACCCGGACGGTCACCGCCTGGGACGGCAGGGACGTCGCGCCCACGTGCACGGGATCGTCGTAGGTCTCGAGCACCTTGATGCTCCTCAGGTTCCAGCCTTCGCCCGCCTGGCACTCGACGAAGCGTGCCCGGGTCACGACACGCTGGTCGGCGGGTAGAAGCTCGTCCCACAGCCGGCCGGACTGGTCGCGGGAGAAGGCCGTGGTGATCCGGCGAACGAAGTCGGGCGCCGATTCCGTCCCGGGCTGGGAGCTGCCCGACCCGCCTCCGAAGCAGCCGGCCCCCAGTACCGCCGTCGCACCGGCGAGTGCGGTGGCAACGACGAGTAGGAGCCGGTGCGACGCTACCGCCCTTGTCCGAAGCATCTTCATGCGATCACCTCCGCGAGTCGAGGAGCCACCAGAAACGGAAGGTCGCCGGCCACGACGGCGTTCCCCTCCAGGGGGACGAGGAGCGCAGACACGGTGGGCCGCGCGCTCAGGCAAGCGGACGCCTGCTCGATCGGGGTGATCGCGAGGGCCGTGGCATATGCCTCCACCTCGGCGGCGTGCATCCCGACGACGGTCACGGCGAGCGGCCCTGCGTCGGCGGGCATTCCAGTAAGTGGGTCGATCAGATGGTGGAGCTGCCGGCCGGGGCCGAAGCGCCTCTGGTCGCGTCCGGAGGTCGCGACAGCGCCCTCGTCGAGCCCGAGCGTCGCAAGCGCCGATCCGGGCGTGCGCGGATCGGCGACGGAAAGCCGCCAGGGCCCCCCGTCGGGCGTGACGCCCCAGACGGCGATGTCGCCGCCGAGGTCGACGAGCCCGCCCGGGAGCTCGAGCCACGCGTCGCGCATCGCCCACAGAGCGCGCTCTGCCGCGAACCCCTTGCCGATGCCCCCGAGATCGACGGCGGCGCCGGCTTCGACGCGGGCCTGCTGCGTGACAATGTCGATCTCGACGACTGCATTCGGACGCCAGTCGCCCGCCCCTGTGGGCGGCCGGGCAGCCAGGTGCTCGAACGAGCGGTCGTAGCCGGCAGCGATCAGCACCGGCAGGATCGTCGGGTCGAAGCGCCCCTCCGTCTCCCGGCGTACGCGGAGCGCCGTGCGCAGCACGTCGATCAGCCGCTGGTCGACGGACCGCCACGCCCCGTTGGCGCCGTTCAGGCGCGACAGGTCGCTTCCGGGCCGGAAGCGCGAGAGCACCTGCTCGCACTCCTCGACCTCCCGGCGCCCTGCAGCGAGGGCGCGCCGAGCGTGCGCGGCCTCGGCGCGAGTAGCGGTGGCGCCGACAACGCACTCGGTGCCCATGGCGCGGAACGCCTCCTGCACGAGCCGGGCGCCGATCATGCCGTCAGCGCTCCCCCGGGCGTGGGCTCGCGGGGAAGATCCGAGCGCTCCTGGCTCACGGCACTTCGAGTCGCCCTCGGCGTCGTGGCCGGGCGCACCGGGTGGGGCATGAGGATGCGCGCGATGGTGAGCCAGAGGACCGGGGCGAGCGCGATCGCAGCGAAGACCAACCCGGTCGTTCCCTTCAGGTCAGTGCCGGCGTGCAGCGCGTGGCCGAGGGCCAGCGCGAATGCGGCGAACGAGGCGTAGTGGAGAAGGCGCCAGCGGCGCACCCCGATGCGCCGTCGAACGCGGAAGGAGACGGCGAGTACGAGCATGAGGTAGCCGGCGACGACGCCCGCCGCCACCGTGATCGGCCGCCACGGTGCCGTGCCGGGAACGATCACGGCGGTCACCCCGAAGCGCATGACCGGGTCGAGCAGGATTGCGCCGCCGTGGAGGACGAGCATCGACAGGCCCGTCCACATCAGCGTCTGGTGCCAGCCGAGGAGAGCCTTCTGCCGACGCGGCGTCAGCAGCTTCGTGCTCATCAGCAGCCCGAGCGTCACCGACAGAGTCAGCAACGCAAACGCGACCAGCCCTGCAGCGCGCGCGATCAGCCACGCGACCGGCATCCCCGCGCCGACGACGTCGATCATCCCGCCGGCACGGGCGAGGTGCGGGTCGTGGCGTGCGGGGCCTTCGTGCCGGCGCCGGAGACCACGACGAGGCGGGTCGTCCCGTTCTTGCCCTTCACGATGACCGCCCCGGGGATCGACTGCGGTGAGCGGGCAGGCGTCGGCTGCTGGCGCGTCCAGGCGAGAAAGGCGACGACGGCGAAGAGCAGCCAGACGGACAGCACGGTTGCCCAGACGGTGCGCATCAGTCTCCGGGCTCGACTCTCGGCCTCGGGGCAGGCGACGGCGCGATGATCTGACTCACCGTCGGTGGTGACGGCTGGAGTGGCGCGGCCTTTCGCGCCAACCCCGCAATCGCGGCAAACGCAGTCAGCACCGTGGCGGCGAGCACCGCAGCGAGCATGAACAGCTCGCGGCGATCTGGGAGCGCCCTTTCCTTGCCGACGTTCCGCACGGCCGCTGCTACTCCAGTCGACGTCGACGTGCCCGGGGCGGGTGTGATGGGAGCCCCTCCCTTCCTGACCCTTCGACCGTAGTGCCGCGGGCGGGCACGGGCATCGGTAACGGCACTGATCGATGCTGCGGAGGTACCGCGGGCGAGGAGGAGCTCGGGCCGGCCTGAGCACGCGCTCGGCCGAACGCATAGCCAAGCCACCCTGAATCTTGGCGCACCCTGGCTCTCCCCTAACCCGGCGGTCACTAGAGTCGGCCGCGAGTAGACCGCACGATCGAGCAAAGGGAGCTCATGATGGGCGGACGAGGAACAGAGCTCGCGCGCAGGGGTGGCGACGGCGTCGTCGTCTCGCTGCTCTGGCGTCGCGCCGACGATCGCCTTACGGTCGTCGTCAACGACACGAGGACGGGCGAGGTGCTGAAGCTCCCGGCACGCCGGGACAACGCGCTCGACGTCTTCCACCACCCGTACGCGTACAAGCGGGCGCGGGCCGCCTGAGCGGCCCGCCCTGCCCCCGGCCGCTCGGCAGCTGATCCGGCCGGGTGGCTGCGGGCGCGAGGAGCGCATGCCGGCGGGTGCCGGGCGACGACCCGGCAGGCACCGTCCGGCTCGCACACGCCCTGGTGGATCGCTCCGTAGAGCGCCCCACGTCGGGGCGCTCCGGGCAGCGATCCCCACGACCGGCTGCTACC
>DAIOGR010000026.1:0-1365 GCA_036745155.1 Gaiella sp. | reverse complement strand
AGAGCGCCCCACGTCGGGGCGCTCCGGGCAGCGATCCCCACGACCGGCTGCTACCCCTGCGCGGCGACGCCCACGACCTGGCCCTGCGGGTCCGCGAGGACGCCGAAGGTGACCCCGGGGACGCTGGTGGCCGGCTGCACGATGCGCCCGCCGAGCTTCTCGGCCTGACGCAGGGCCTCCGCGACGTCCGCGACGCCGACGAAGAAGACGCTCATCGGCTCGCCGCCCTGCACGGGCCCGATGCCGCCGGGGATCGCTCCCTCGACGCCGGTGTTCACATAGGTGTAGCCGGGGATGCCTCCCTCCCCGTAGGTCCAGCCGAAGAGATCGCCGTAGAACGTGCGGGTCGCGTCGGGATCGTGCGAGCGCAGCTCGAAGTGAACAACGGGTGCGGGCATGCCTGCTCCTTCGGGTTGGTTTCCGGCGTCGCGCCGGCCACGCGCGTTCGCGTGTCGTTGTACGACGAACGGGAACGGCCGCAATCGACAGCGTCGCTCGCAGCCCGGGGTCGGCGTGCCGTGCTGCTAGGTTCGCGTGGGGTCTATCTCGCGGAAGGAGCTCGTGTGCGGCGCTTCCTGGTGGTCGTTGTGGCGGTTGGGCTCGTGGCCGTGTCGGCGGCGGCCGCTGCGACCCCTACTCCGGATGCGCACGACCGGGCTCTCGCCCGCCAGTTGGCCGCAAAGGCTGTGGAGTTGCAGAAGCTGGCGACGGTCTCGCAGGGTGGCGACGACCGGATCACGAAGGCGTTGCGGGGCTGCAAGGGGCTGGGCACGTCACCGGCGGAAGGCTTCGGCGTCGTGTTCGCGATGCTGCCCGTGCTGCTGGTCGAGGTGGTCAACGAGGTGCGGCCGCAGCTGCTCGACGTGCGAGCGACGATCGGCGCCATGCATCCGCATGCGAAGCTCTTCCGGCGCTGGCTCGCCGCGGAGCTCGCGGGCGTCGACCAGATCCTGACCTTCGACAACCACGGCAAGAAGATCGACTACTGCGCCGCCGCGAAGGTGATGCTGGCCAAGAACCCGAGCGATGCGCAGGTGCAGGCGGTGCTCGGCATCCCTCTGTCTCGGATCAAGGCGCTGTTCTCGGGCGGGTCGTCGCAGGCGACCGCCACCGTCTCGAAGCTGAACCCGGCGATGCGCACGTTCCTGATCGCGGCGGGCGTGCGCCGCAGCGTGGCGGTGCAGCTCACGAAGTAGATGCGGCCGCTGCGATCGGCCTCGCGGGCGCGAACGCTCGTGGCTGCCCGTGTGTGCGTTCGAGCTGGGCCTGGGGCGGCTATCCTCGCTCGGCCGCCCCCATCGACTAGCGGCCTAGGTCACCACCCTTTCAAGGTGGCAGCACGGGTTCGAATCCCGTTGGGGGCAT
>DAIOGR010000025.1:12677-14819 GCA_036745155.1 Gaiella sp. | reverse complement strand
GGTGCCGCGCCCGGGCGCCGAGCGGAGCGAGAACGCCCCCTGGATGGACGCGGCACGGGCGCGCATGTTCATCAACCCCTGACCGGCTCCGCCCGTCTCCCCGTCGAACCCGGTGCCGTCGTCGCGGACGGTCACGACGCGCCGTCCGGCTCGCTGGCCGATCGTCACCTCGGCCCGGCGCGCGTCCGCGTGCCGGCGGGCGTTCGCAAGCCCCTCCTGCACGATGCGGAAGATCTCGATCTGCTCGTCGGGGGCCAGCGTCACGGCAGGGTCGATCTCGACCTCGACGTCGAGCGCGCCGTCGGCGGCGAGGAAGTCGACGTACCGCTTCAGGGCCGCGTCGAACGGCGCCGTTCCCGAAGCGGACGAGAGCGCGAGCACCGCGAACCGGGCTTCCTGTTGCGCAGCGATGGAGGCGTGCTTGAGCTGGGGCAGGATTTCCTCCAGCGGCGCGCCGGACTCGAGCATGCTCACATTGGTGGAGAGCGCGAACAGATACTGCGCAAGCCCGTCGTGGATCTCACGTGCCACCCGCGCACGCTCCTCGGCGACGGCGCGCCCGAACTCCGCCTGGCCGATCGCCCGCCAGACGCCGACGAGCAGGACGCCGAAGCAGAGCAGCCGCAGGAAGTCCCCCTGCAGCACGTACTGGCTGGAGCGTGCCGGCGCCAGCACGTAGTGCAGGTCGGCGAAGACGACGAGCGTGAGCGCAAGCGCAAGCCAGCTGTCGAGGTCGCGGCCGTGGCGGCGGAAGCGCAGCCCGAACCCGACTACCGCTGTCAGCGACAGCACCGCCAGGAGTGCGTACACGACGATGACGGCGACGGAGCGGGCACCGTCCTCGGCACCGACCTGCAGGTCGAGGCCGAGCACCCGCGCGTCCAGCCAGACGCCGACGAGGACGAGGATCGTGATGCCCGCGGCGGCGGCCAGGGCACGGGGCCGGCCCGACACACGGCTGGTCACGAACGGGGCGGCCGCGATGAGCGCCGCACCGAGGAGCTCGGCCCCGATCGCCGCCCATGCCTCGACCGGTGCGAGCGTGCCGCCGTCCACGGTGGGAGCAACCCGGTAGGCGAACGAGCCGGCGCCGATCGCCAGGAACCCGGCCGCCAGCAGCAAGTCCATGGTGCGGCCCTCGACGAGGAACCGAATCGCCGAGAGGATGGCCACGATCGTCGCGATGACCGCGACGGCGGTGTCGAGCGCGACGCGCCCCTCGGGCAGCGCGTAGCCGTCGAGGCGCCCCGACAGCGCCAGCAGGAGCGTCGCGAAACCGAGCAACCCGACGAGCGCCAGCTCGCCCCACAGCCAGGAGCGGTACGTCTCGGAACGCGACGTGTTCACATCCCTCTTGTCGGCAGGCGGACTCCTGCCGATAAGGGCTCTGTGAGCCAGGAACGGATTCTCATCGTCGACGACCATCCGCTGACGCGCGAAGCGCTCTCGTCGCTCCTGCGGCGCCACGACTTCGACGTGATCGGGCAGGCAGCCGACGGCGAGGAGGCGATCGCCCGGGCCCGCGAGCTGCAACCGCAACTCGTGCTGCTCGACCTGACCATGCCCGGCATGGACGGCCTGACGGCACTGCCGCAGATCCGCCACGCGGCCCCGTCGTGCGAGGTCGTCGTCCTCACCGCTTCGGGCACCGAGGACAACCTGCTCGAGGCGATCCGCGCGGGAGCGGCCGGATACCTCCTCAAGAGCGAGCCGCCCGAGCGAATCGCCGCATTCCTCCGCGGCGTCGTCGGCGGCGAGGCAGCCCTGTCCGGATCCGTCGCGCGGCGGCTGCTGGAACGCGTACGCGAGGGAGGACGTCTCGGCGGCGGTGTTCCTGACAACATCGCGGGACGCCTCTCCGCCCGTGAGGTGGAGGTGCTGTTGCTGCTCGACGAGCACCTGGGCACGGACGAGATCGCCTCGCGACTGTTCATCTCGGAGCACACGGTGCGCTCCCACGTCAAGAGCCTGTTGCGGAAGCTGGGCGTCTCTTCACGCCGTGAGGCGCTCGAGCGCCTGTCCGTCGCGCGGGGCTAGCGAGCGCGACTCCCCCGCTTCGGGGGACACCATTCGTCACTTCCGGGCGATGTCGGAGGGGGCCGCGCGCGCCGATACTCGTCCTAGTCGCAGGTTCCTCCCAGG
>DAIOGR010000025.1:0-12577 GCA_036745155.1 Gaiella sp. | reverse complement strand
GCCGTGACAGCCATGTCCGCGAGCGGATCGTCCACGTGCGCGTCGAAGCCGGCGCCGACGATCACGAGCCCGGGGTCGAACGACCGCACGGCAGGCTCGACGACCTCGTCGAACGCGGCGAGGTAGGCCTCGTCACCCGAGCCCGCGGCGAGCGGGACGTTCAGCGTCGTCGAGTCGTTCGTGCCGGGGCCACCGGTGCCCGGATAGAACGGCCACTGGTGCAGCGACACGCACAGCACGGTGTCGTCGCCGCGAAAGATCGCCTCGGTGCCGTTCCCGTGGTGGACGTCCCAGTCGACGATCGCGACCCGTTCGACCCCGAGCTCCACCTGCGCGTGGCGGGCGGCGACAGCTGCGTTGCCGAAGATGCAGAACCCCATCGCGTGCGCCGGCATCGCGTGGTGGCCGGGCGGGCGGACGAGTGCGAAGCCGCCGAGCTCGACGGCGCGGATGGCGCAGCCGGCGGCGAGACGGGCGGCCTCCCACGTGGTCGGGCCGCCGAGCGTGTCGCCGTCGAGCCAGAGCTCCTCCCCCAGGCCCGCGACGAGCTCGACATAGGCGGAATCGTGCACCCGCTCGATCGCCTCGCGACTTGCGCGCCCGCCCTCCAGCTCGTGGGGGAACGTCTCGAGGAGCCGCTGCAGCCGCTCCGGCCGCTCGGGATGGTGGTGCCGGCTCGTGGGATGCAGGTGCGCCATCGCCGGGTGGCTGACGATGTCCACTACACGGCTCCCTCGAGACGTGTCGCGAGCCCTGCAAGCCCGAGCTCGTGCGCGGCGGCGGCGCCCGCGGCCCAGTCGGGCTCGAGATCGTCGACCGGGAGGAGCGGAGCAGCCGGGTCGAGCGTCGCGATGCTGCGGTAGTCACGCAGCCGGTCGGCCTCCGCGTCGAAGCGCCCGGCGGCGAGCAGCGCGTCGAGCGAGCCGTACTCGTGCAGGAGCACGGCCGCGGTCTTCTCGCCGACGCCGCGCGCACCCGGAATCCGATCGGAGGGATCGCCGCGGAGGGCGATGAAATCGGCCACCTGGGAGGGCTCGACGCCGTAGCGCTCGCGCACCTCCGCAGGGCCGACGCGGGCCAGCTCGCTGACTCCTCGTCGCGGCTGCAGGATCGTCGTGTGCTCGCTCGCGAGCTGGAAGGCGTCCCGATCCGACGTGGCGACGAGGGCTGTTCCAGCGGCGGCCTCTTCCTGCCTGACCGCGGCTGCGAGGAAGTCGTCGGCTTCGTATCCGGCCGCCTTGCCGCACACGATTCCCGTCGACGAGACGAGAGCCGGCAGCAGGTCGAGCTGCTCGATCAGCTCGTCGTCGAACTGGCGGCCGGACTGGTAGGTGTCGAGCAACTCGTTGCGGTACGTCGCCACGCCGAGGGTGTCCCAGCCGACGACGACGGCACGCGGGCGCTCCGCCTGCCACAGGCGCAGCAGCATCGTCGTGAAGCCGATCAGCGCATTCCCGGGGCGGCCGTCCGACCGCCGCAGCGAGGACGGCAGCGCGTGGTAGGCGCGGTGCGCGAAGGAGTCGCCGTCGACGACGAGCAGCGGCCGCCCGGCGAGGGTCACAGCGACGCTTCGAGCCCGGTGATCGCTTCCCGCAGCCGGTTCGTGGCCTCGCTCGCCGCTTCCTCCAGCGGCTGCCCGGCGAGGTCGTCGAGCGGAACGGGAGGGCCGTAGGCCACCCTGATCCGCTGCAGGCGCAGCAGGCCGTCCGTCCCCGCGATCCCCGCCGGCACGAGTGGCACGCCTGCCTCGAGCGCGATGCGGGCCGCACCCGACCGCCAGCGCGCCTCGCGCTTCTTGCGCAGCCCCTTCTGCCGCCGGGTTCCCTCGGGGAACATGACGACCACGTGCCCCTCCCGGCACAGGCGCACGGCCGTGTCGATCGCCTCCTGGTCGCGCTGCCCGCGGCGCACCTTGAAGCCGCCTCCGCCTGTGATCAGCGGCCCGAGCGGGAACCAGAACAGCTCCGACTTGGCCATGAAGCGCAGGAAGCGCCGCGGGAAGAGCGGGATCCCGAGCGGCCAGGGATCGAAGCTCGACCAGTGGTTCGCGGCGAGCACGTACCCGCCCTCGCGCGGCAGGTGCTCCAGCCCGTGCCAGCGCTCCCGATAGACGACGCGAAGGACGGGGTAGCTGAGACCTCCGATGAGGAGGTAGAGCCAGCTGGGACGGTGCTGTGCGGACATGGCTCCGTGAAGTATCGCCCCTTCCGACCACTTGCGGTGAGGCGGTTGCCCGCTATGGTGACGCGCTGACCGGCCGTCCGGCCGGGATGGATCGAACTGCCGACACCGAACACCACATCCGTGACCGTACGCCGTCTCGTCATCGTCGAGTCCCCCGCCAAGGCGAAAACCATCGCCGGGTATCTCGGCGACGGCTACGTGGTGGAGTCGAGCATCGGCCACATCCGGGATCTGCCGACGCGGGCGGCCGAGATCCCGGCAGCACTGAAGAAGCAGGCGTGGGCGCGCCTCGGCGTGAACGTCGACGAGGGCTTCGAGCCGCTCTACGTCGTCGACTCGGACAAGAAGAAGAAGGTCGAGGAGCTGAAGCGCGAGCTGAAGAACGCCGACGAGCTGCTACTCGCAACGGACGAGGATCGCGAGGGAGAAGCGATCGCCTGGCACCTCCTCGAGGTGCTGAAGCCCAAGGTGCCGGTGAAGCGGATGGTGTTCCACGAGATCACGCGCGACGCGATCCAGCGGGCGCTCGGCGAGACCCGCGAGATCGACGTGCGGCTCGTGGACGCGCAGGAGACGCGCCGCATCCTCGACCGGCTGTACGGCTACGAGGTCTCCCCCGTGCTGTGGAAGAAGGTGATGCCGCGGCTGTCGGCCGGCCGCGTGCAGTCGGTCGCGACCCGCCTCGTGGTGGAGCGCGAGCGCGAGCGGATGGCCTTCGTCTCGGCCTCCTACTGGGACATCGCAGGGACGTTCGCGCCGGGAGACTTCGAGGCGCGCCTTCACGCCGTCGACAACAGGCGGGTCGCGCAGGGCAGGGACTTCGCGGACAGCGGCGAGCTGAAGAGCGCCGACACGCTGGCGCTGGACGAGGAGGCGGCACGCACTCTCGCCACGGGTCTCGAGGGTGCTCCGTTCACGGTTCGCTCCGTCGAGGAGAAGCCGTACACGCGCCGCCCGGCGGCACCGTTCATGACCTCGACGCTGCAGCAGGAGGCGAGCCGGAAGCTGCGGTTCTCGTCGCAGACCACCATGCGGGTGGCGCAGCGCCTGTACGAGAACGGCTACATCACGTACATGCGCACCGACTCGACGACCCTGTCGGAGTCGGCGCTCACCGCCGCCCGCGCGCAGGCGGCGCAGCTGTACGGCGCGGAGTTCGTGCCCCAGGCGCCGCGACGGTACGAGCGCAAGGTGAAGAACGCCCAGGAGGCGCACGAGGCGATCCGCCCTGCCGGCGACACGTTCCGGCTGCCGTCGGCCGTGGAGCGCGAGCTGTCGCGCGACGAAATGGCGCTGTACGACCTGATCTGGAAGCGCACGATCGCCTCGCAGATGGAGGATGCCCGCGGGCAGACGGTCTCCCTGCGGCTCGCGGCGACGTCGCGCGACGGCCGGGAGGCCGAGTTCGCCGCGTCGGGCACCGTGATCACCTTCCGCGGCTTCCTCGCCGCCTACGAGGAGGGCCGTGACGACGAGGCGGCTGCGGTCGCCGAAGACGAGCGCCGGCTGCCGCCCCTGACCGTGGGGCAGGGGCTCGAGGCAACCGCGCTCGTGCCGGAGGGGCATGCGACGAACCCGCCGCCGCGGTACACGGAGGCGTCGCTCGTGAAGGCGCTCGAGGATCAGGGGATCGGGCGCCCGTCCACGTACGCGTCCATCATGGGCACGATTCTCGACCGCGGCTACGTGTTCAAGAAGGGCACGGCGCTCGTGCCGACCTTCCTGGCGTTCGCCGTGACCAAGCTGCTGGAGCAGCATTTCGGCCGGCTCGTCGACTACGACTTCACGGCCCGGATGGAGGACGACCTCGACCGCATCGCCGAGGGCGCCGAGAACCGGGTCGATTGGCTCAGCCGCTTCTACCGCGGCACCGACGAGGAAGAGGGGCTGCACGCGCTCGTCACCGATCACCTCGAGGCGATCGACGCGCGCGAGGTCAACTCGATCGAGCTCCCCGGCACCGACATCGTGCTGCGCGTTGGGCGCTACGGCCCGTACGTGCAACGCGGCGACGAGCGGGCCAGCGTGCCGGACGACCTGGCCCCCGACGAGCTGACGCGCGAGCGGGCGGAGGAGCTGCTCGCGAAGCCGTCGGGCGACCGCGTCCTGGGAACCGACCCGGAGACCGGCCGTCAGGTGGTGGCGCGCGACGGCCGCTACGGCCCCTACGTGAGCGAGGTGCTCGAGGAGGGGTCGGCCGAGAAGCCGCGTACGGGTTCGCTGCTCACGTCCATGTCGCTCGAGACGATCACCCTGGACGACGCCCTGCGGCTGCTCTCGCTGCCGCGGACGCTGGAGGCCCCGGACGGCGAGGAGATCGTCGTGTCGAACGGCCGTTACGGCCCCTTCATCAAGAAGGGTGCCGAGACCCGGTCGCTCGAGAGCGAGGAGCAGCTGTTCGCGATCGGCGTGGAGGAGGCGATGGCACTGCTCGCCGCGCCGAAGCCGCAGCGCGGCCGCGGCGTCGCCAAGCCGCCGCTCAAGGAGCTCGGGCCGGACCCGGGGTCGGGGAAGCCGCTCGTCGTCAAGGACGGCCGCTTCGGCCCGTACGTCACGGACGGGGAGACGAACGCCAGCCTGCGCCGCGGCGACGACGTAGAGGGCTTGACGATCGAACGGGCTGTGGAGCTGCTCGCCGAGCGGCGGGCGAAGGGCCCTGCGCAGCCTCGCAAGCGGACTGCCGGCAAGCGCTGAGAGCTCGCATCAGAATGACGCTCCGGCACAACGGTTCATTCTGATCCGGGTTCTTGATCCCTCATCGGCGGCTTGTGCCGTGAAGCCGCCTCGGCTACCCTTTTACGTCCGCGCGAAGTCCCACGATCCGAGGCCCGGTGGGTGTGCGGCGCGATCGAGCCATGCGTGCTCTGCTCGCGGAATACCACGGAATGACCGCACGTTACGAGCTTGTGACACCCGAAATACCGCTGGAGACCTGGAAAACCGAGACCAATCGCCTTACAGTCAACGAAGCTTGTGCTCATGAGTTCGACCGCGAAGGGACTGAAACACCCTCTTGACGCAGAATCAGCTCACCGAACTACTCGAGTCAGACCAGATCAAGGCCATGATCGAGCGCTCCGAGGAGCGCGGCTTCGTCGAGCCCGCGGAGCTCGAGGCATTCGTGCTCGAGCACGAGCTGAACGACGAGGAAGCCGAGCAGCTGACACGTGAGCTCGAGACCACCGGCCTGGAGGTCGGGCAGCGTGCCGCCGAAGACGAGGAGAAGAGGAGCGCGGAGGAGAAGAAGCGCGAGGAGGCCGAAGCCGCCGTCTGGGCGGCCGAGACGCTCTCCGGCGCCGCCGACTCGCTGCAGCTGTTCCTCGCCGACGTGGGGCGCCACAAGCTGCTGACCGCCGCGGACGAGGTCACCCTGGCGAAGCGGATCGAGCGCGGCGACCCGGTCGCCAAGCGCCGCATGATCGAGTCGAACCTGCGGCTCGTCGTGTCGATCGCGAAGGGCTACCGTGGCCTCGGGGTGCCGTTCCTCGACCTGATCCAGGAGGGCACGCTCGGTCTCAACCGCGCGGTGGAGAAGTTCGACTGGCGGCGCGGCTACAAGTTCTCGACGTACGCGACGTGGTGGATCCGCCAGTCCGTGCAGCGCGCGGTCGCCAACCACGCGCGCACGATCCGCGTGCCCGTGCACGTCGTGGAGCGCCAGCAGAAGCTGTCGCGCGCCGCTCGCCGGCTCGAGGTCGAGCTCGGTCGCGAGGCGACGAAGCAGGAGCTCGCCGAGGCGACCGGCCTCCCGATCCAGCATGTCGACGAGGCGCTTGGCGCCGCCCACGCATCGGTGTCCCTGAACCAGACGGTGGGGGCCGACGACGAGGGCGAGCTCGGCGACCTGTTCGCCGACCGTGAGGCACCCGACCCGTTCGAGGAGGCGGAAGGCTCGCTGCGCCGCCAGGGCGTCCGCCGCGCTCTCGACGCACTGCCCGAGCGGGAGCGCCGGATCCTCGAGCTCCGCTTCGGCTTCGAGGGCGAGCCGTGGACGCTGGAGGCAATCGGGCACGAGCTGGAGCTGACGCGCGAGCGCGTGCGACAGCTCGAGGGCCAGGCTCTGTCGCGGCTGGCCGCGCTGCGCGAGCTCGCCTCGCTCGCGGCGTAGGCGAGGCACGCCGCCGCCCACGTCGGCACCGTGTCGACCGTCTCTACGGTGCGGCCAACTTTCTGTCGCGCATGGGGTCATACTGTGCGGTCGTCGTCCACATGGAGTCGACGCACGCACACGAAGGAGGGACATTGCGCAGGTATCTGAAGCTCGGCCTCGCGATTGCCGTCGTCTCGCTCTTCAGCGCGACGGCAGCGTTCGCGGCCGCCCACAGGAGCACTGCAAGCGACACGCTGGTGTTCGGAGCGTCGTCCGACCCGGTCTCGCTGGATCCGGCGGTGACGTCCGACGGCGAGTCGTTCCGCGCCCAAAACCAGATCTTCGAGACCCTGGTCGCGCAGAAGCCCGGCACGACGCAGCTGGCGCCCGGCCTGGCCACGTCGTGGAAAGGCGCGCCGAACGGCCTCTCGTGGACGTTCACGCTCCGCCGGAACGTGAGCTTCCACGACGGCACGCCGTTCAACGCGAAGGCCGTCTGCGCGAACTTCGACCGTTGGTACAACTTCAAGGGACCGATCGCGTCGGACGCGGCGTCCTACTACTACAACGTCATCTTCACGGGCTTCAAGACGAAGAGCGCGAAGACGGCCCTGTACCGGAGCTGCCAGGCGAAGGGCGACACGACCGCGGTCATCAACCTGAAGCGGCGCTTCGGGCCGTTCCCTGCCGCTCTGACGCTGCTCCCGTTCGCCATCCAGAGCCCGACGGCGCTCGAGAAGTACGGCGCCGACAAGGGCAGCCTGTCCAAGGACGGCGTCTATACGCCGACCGGTGAGTACGGCATCCCCGGTGGCCAGGCCGTCGGGACGGGGCCGTTCAAGATCGAGTCGTGGAAGCTCAACGACAAGCTCGTCCTCGTCCGCAACGACTCGTACTGGGGCAAGAAGGCGATCCTGCGGAGGGTCATCCTCCGCCCCATCGCCGACAACACCGCACGGCTGCAGGCACTGCAGACGGGCGAGATCCAGGGCTACGACAACGTCGATCCGCAGAACATCGCCACGATCCAGAAGAGCAAGAGCCTGAAGATCGTCGATCGGCCGTCGTTCAACATCGGCTACATCACGATCAACCAGGCGATCAAGCCGTTCGACGACCTGAGGGTGCGGCAGGCGGTGGCGTACGCCCTCGACCGGAACACGGTCGTGAAGTCGCTCTACCTGGGCCGCGGGATTGTCGCGGACGAGTTCCAGCCGTCGACGCTGAAGTACGGCTACTCGGCGAGCGTGCCGAAGTACCGGTTCAACCCGGCCAAAGCGAAGGCGCTGCTGCAGGCGGCGGGGCTGACGCTGCCGGTGGAGGTCGAGTTCTGGTACCCGTCGGACGTTTCCCGTCCGTACATGCCGGACCCGAAGCGGAACTTCCAGGCGTTCTCCGCGAGCCTCGCGAAGAGTGGGTTCAAGGTCGTCGCCAAGACCGCGCCGTGGCGGCCCGACTACCTCGGGCGAGCCTCGGCGGGAACGGCCGGGGCGTTGAACTTCCTCGGCTGGACAGGCGACTTCGGTGACCCGGAGTCGTTCCTCGGCAGCATCCTGCGAGCCAACACGCAGTTCGGGCTCGACAACGCCGTCGGGAAGAAGCTCTACGCCGACCTGGACAAGGCACTCGCCGAGACGAACGTGACGAAGCGGGCGGCCATGTACCGGTCGATCAACAACTACATCATGAAGAACGTGATCGGCGTCCCGTACGTCAGCACGCGCCCCGCGCTCGGCTTCTCGAAGAGCGTCGTGGGCTTCGTCGCCAGCCCCACGTTGAACGACCAGTTCAACACGGTCCGCCTGGTCGACGCGTAGGGAGACCCAGGGAAAGCCGGCGGACGGTTAGATAGCAGCCACACGTGCTTCGCTTCACCGTCCGCCGGCTCCTTCTGCTCGTCCCGATCCTGATCGGGCTGAGCATCCTCGTCTTCGTCTGGGTACGTGCCCTGCCGGGCACGCCGGCCGAGTCCCTGCTCGGCGAGCGCGCGGACGCCGAGTCGATCGCCGAGATCCGCGATCAGCTGGGACTCGACGACCCGATCTACGCCCAGTACTGGAGATACGTGCAGACGGTCACCTCCGGTGACCTGGGCACGAGCATCGCCACCCGGCAGCCGGTCACGACGGAGATCAGGGAGCGGCTGCCGGCAACGGTCGAGCTCACGATCGGCGCCGGCCTGTTCGCCGTGATCCTCGGCCTGCCGCTCGGCTTCTTCGCGGCGAAACGCTATGGCACGACCTTCGACCATGCGAGCCTCGTCGTCTCGCTGATCGGGATCTCCATTCCGGTGTTCTTCCTCGGCCTCCTGCTCAAGTACGTGTTCGCGTACCGCCTGGGGCTGCTGCCCTCGGTGGGGCGCCAGGACGTGCTGATCGACGCGGACCATCCAACGAACTTCTACGTCCTGGACGGGATCGTCACCGGCAACTGGAACGCTGCCTGGGATGCGGTCAAGCACCTGATCCTGCCTGCCATTGCCCTCGGCTCGATCCCGCTGGCGCTGATCGCGAGGATCACCCGGGCGTCGGTGCTCGACGTCCAGAACGAGGATTACGTGCGCACGGCGCGGGCGAAGGGCCTGCCGCCGGGTCAGGTCGACCGGAATCACGTATTCCGCAACGCCGTGCTCCCGATCTCGACCGTGGTCGGGCTCCAGGTGGGCCTGTTGCTGTCGGGCGCCATCCTCACGGAGACCGTGTTCGCCTTCCCCGGCATCGGGACGTGGCTGCAGCAGGCGATCGTGAACCGCGACTATCCGGTCCTGCAGGGCGGGATCCTGTTCGTGGCGATCATCGTCGTCGTCGTGAACCTGCTCGTCGACCTCTCGTATGGCCTGCTCAACCCGCGGATCCGGCTGGCGGGGAAGTAAGGACGATGTCGGTCGCACGCGTCGAGGGATTCGAGCTCGAGGAGCAGCTCGAGTCCAGCGGGCTCTGGCGCGACGCGTGGCGGCGCCTCCGCCGCAACCCGGGCGCGATCACAGGTGCGGTCATCATCTCGATCTTCATCCTCGTTGCAGCGCTCGCGCCGGTACTCGCGCCGTACGACCCGCTGACGCAGGACCTGAATGCGATCTCGGAGGGCTGCTGCCCGGGGCCGTCCTGGACGCATCCGATGGGGCTGGACGACCTCGGGCGCGACGAGCTGTCCCGGATCATGTACGGCGCCCGCTATTCGCTCCTGATCGGGATCGTCTCCGTGATCGTCGGGCTGTCGCTCGGAATGCTGCTCGGTTCGATCGCCGGCTACTTCAGGCGCCTCGACTCGCCGGTGATGAGGTTCATGGACATCATGCTGGCGATCCCGGGCTTCCTCATGGCGATAGGCATCGCAGCGCTGCTCGGCCCGGGGCTCGGGTCGGTGATGATCGCGATCGGCGTCGTCAACATCCCGATCTTCGCGCGCCTGATGCGTGGCTCGATCATCGGGCAGCGCGAAAACGACTATGTGCTCGCGGCCCGGACGATCGGGGTGCCCAACCGCCAGATCCTGGTCGGGCACATCGTTCCGAACGCGATCTCGCCGGTCATCGTGGCGGGCACGCTCGCCCTCGCGACGTCGATCATCGACGCTGCGGGCCTCGGCTTCCTGGGGCTCGGCCCGCAGGACCCAGCGACGCCCGAATGGGGCACGATGCTGACCGATACCGTCAAGTACCTGCAGAACGCACCGTTCCTCGCCTTTTTCCCGGGGCTCGCGATCGTGTTCGTGGTGATGGGCTTCAACCTCGTCGGCGACGGCCTCCGCGAGGCACTCGACCCGAAGCTCCGGGGCCGTGTCTGAGCCGCTGCTCTCCGTGGAGGGGCTCGAGGTCACCTTCACCACCGATCGCGGAACGATCTACGCAGTCAACGGCGTCTCCTTCGCGGTGGCACCTGGCGAGACGCTCGGGATCGTCGGCGAATCCGGCTGCGGCAAGAGCGTGACGGCGATGGCGCTGATGGGGATCCTGCCCCGTGCGGGCGGTGTGACGGGCGGGAAGGCGATGTTCGCCGGCAACGACCTGCTCTCTCTGCCCGACCGCCAGTTGCGCGCGATCCGCGGCAAGGACGTGGCGATGATCTTCCAGGACCCGATGACGAGCATGAACCCTGTGCTGACCGTCGGGCGGCAGCTGCGCGAGCCTCTCGTCACGCATTTCGACATGGGCAGGAAGGCTGCCGATGCGCGCGCCGCCGAGCTGCTCGACCAGGTCGGCATCCCGAGCCCGAAAGCCCGGCTGAGGGACTACCCGCACCAGTTCTCCGGTGGCATGCGCCAGCGCGCGATGATCGCGATGGCGCTCGCCTGCGAGCCGAAGCTCCTGATCGCCGATGAGCCGACAACAGCGCTCGACGTGACGATCCAGGCGCAGATCCTCGATCTCCTGCGGTCGCTCGTGGCCGACCGCGACACGGCGCTGATCCTGATCACGCACGACCTCGGCGTCGTCGCGGGGATGTGCGAGCGCGTCAACGTGATGTACGCCGGCACGTTCGTGGAGACCGGCTCGGCCGACGAGGTCTTCTCGGCGCCGCGGCACCCGTACACGCTGGGGCTATTGCAGAGCGTCCCCCGGCTCGACATCGGCCGGCGCCAGGCACTGCAGGCAATCACAGGACAGCCTCGCAACATGCTGAGCCCGCCGGCCTCGTGTCCCTTTGCACCCAGGTGCAGGTATCGAGTGGCCCGGTGCGACGCCGAGCTCCCGGCCCTCGAACGGGTCGACACGGGGCAGCGGGTGGCGTGCTTCGAGCCGGTCGACTCGACGGAGTGGGCACGCACGCGGCTCGGGGGCGTAGCGTGACAGCGGCTGCGTCACCTGCGGGCAGGCCCCTGGTCGAGGTCGAGGACGTCCGTGTCTGGTTCCCGATCAAGAGTGGCCTCGTCCTCGACCGCCACGTCGGGGACGTCAAGGCCGTCGACGGCGTCTCCCTCACGATCGCCCGCGGAGAGACCGTGGGGCTCGTCGGCGAGTCAGGCTGCGGCAAGTCGACGCTGGGGCGCGCGATCCTACGGATCTACGAGCCCACGGCGGGCCGGATCCTGTTCGACGGCGAGAACATCACGAACCTCTCCGAGACGGGTCTTCGCACGGTACGCGGCCGCATGCAGATGATCTTCCAGGATCCGTATGCCTCCCTGAATCCACGCCACTCCATCGGCAGGATCGTCGGAGAGCCCCTGCGGGTGCACGGCACCGTGGCCCAGAAGGAGATCCAGGGGCGGGTGCACGAGCTGCTGGACGTGGTCGGCCTGCCGGCGGACGCCGTGCGCCGCTATCCGCACGAGTTCTCGGGGGGTCAGCGCCAGCGGATCGGCCTCGCGCGCGCTCTGGCGTTGAACCCCGAGTTCCTCGTGTGCGACGAGCCGGTGTCGGCGCTCGACGTGTCGATCCAGGCCCAGATCGTGAACCTGCTCGAGCGGCTCCAGGTCGAGTTCGGCCTCACGTATCTGTTCATCGCGCACGACCTGGCGGTCGTGCGTCACATCTCCAACAGGATCGCGGTGATGTACCTGGGGAAGATCGTCGAGGTGGCTCCTGCCGACGATCTCTACGACAACCCGCTGCACCCGTACACGCTGACGCTGCTGTCGGCGATCCCGATACCCGATCCCGAGGTGGAGCGCCGGCGTGTCGCGATCCGGGTCGAGGGCGACCTGCCGAGCCCCGCGAACCCTCCGGCGGCCTGTCGGTTTCACACGCGCTGCCCGTTCGTGCAGGAGACGCGCTGCGCGGAAGAGGAGCCGCTGCTGCGTCCGCTCGACGGCCATCTCGTCGCCTGCCATTTCGCCGAGGACGTGAAAGCTGGCCGGATCAGGCCGCGCGAGCGCCCCGCGACGTTCGTGCCGCCTCCGGCGGCGCCGGCCGGGCTGGGAGCGCCCTGATCCGGAGGGACGGCGAGATCTCCCCCACCGTGGGTGATTTTCACTCGCTCGAGCGACCTTCCCTCTCAAGGGGCATCGGAGCGAGGCCGATACGCACTGCGTGGATGCTGCAGAACGCAAGGAGATCCTGAGCCGGTACCGCGACCACAGCCGTCGTTTCGAGGCGGCTGCAGCCCGGCGCGGCTCGAGCCGAAGCAGCTCCGTGATCCAGTTCACCGCCCCGGCCCTCCGGGAGCTCGAACAGGAGCCGACAGCACGCGAGATCGAGGTGCTGCAGCTCGTCGCAGACGGGCTCGTGAACCGCGAGATCGGCCAGCGGCTGTTCCTGTCGGAAGAGACCGTCAAATCGCACGTGCGGCATCTGCTCGCGAAACTCCAAGCGCGAAGCAGAGCCCACGCCGTAGCTGTGGGCTATCGGCGTGGGCTCATTGC
>DAIOGR010000024.1:0-14941 GCA_036745155.1 Gaiella sp. | reverse complement strand
CTTCAGCCCGACGGATGCGATGCCGCTCACCCAGCGGGCGAAGTGGCTGATGGGCAGCGAGTCCGTCGTCTCGATCGTGACGGTGCTGCTCGTGGCGGCACGTGCCGTCAACATCCTCGGCACCTGAGTTACGTCTGCGGAGCTCCCTAGCGCCAGACGAGCCGAAGCCCGGCGACGCCGAAGCGTCTTCTGGCCGTCTACCCCATCTCGATCTCGACCGGCAGCCCCATGCGGCCCATCGTCCGCAGGTGCCGGAAGTGGGAGCGCAGGGCGAAGCCGAGCGAGGGTTGCGCCGTGTAGCGGACGCCGTAGGCGGCCGCGTTTCGGCGCACGATCTCGGCGATCCGGGCGTAGTGGGTGTGGGGCACCCGTGGGAAGAGGTGGTGCTCGATCTGGAAGTTGAGCCCGCCGAGCACCCAGGTGAGCACGGGGTTGCGCGGACAGAAGTCGACGGTCGTCTCCACCTCGTGCACGGCCCAGACCCGCTTCTCGGCGCTCAACTCCTCCGCGGAGGCGAAGTCGGCCTCTTCCACGCAGTGCGCGAGCTGGAAGGTGACCGCCATGATCAGGCTCGTGACCATCGTGAAGCCCGCGTAGGCGACGAGCACGACCCACCAGGGGTAGACGAGCATCGGCAGCACGAACGCCCAGCAGACGAAGATCGCCTTGCCCGCGACGAGCCCGATCAGGTCCCAGCGCCTCGGCGCGCGGAGCGTGCTGCGTCCGATGCTCCCGCGCACGAAGGCGGAGATGTCGCCGACCGTCTGCCAGCGGAGCCCCATCAGGCTGTAGAGCGGCCAGATGTAGTACTGCTGCAGCCGGTACCAGGGCCGGGGCTGCTGCGAAGGCAGCAGGCGTGCGATCGGCACCTGCGTGATGTCGTCGTCGTAGCCGTCCACGTTCGTGTAGGTGTGGTGCGCCACGTTGTGCTTCACCCGCCACGCGTAGCTCGAGAAGCCGAGCATCGCGTCGGCCGTCCAGCCCATCAGGTGGTTCGACCTGCGCGTGCGGAAGTACGCGCCGTGATTCGCGTCGTGCTGGACGCAGAACGCGGTCAGCGTCGTGCCTGCCACGAGGCCGGCGAGGCCGAGCAGGCCCAGCACAATGCCCGGCGAGGCGAGCATCAGCAGCAGCCACGACGCGAGTGTGAGCCCGAAGGCGACGACGGTCTTCACGTACAGCTGCAGGTGGCCGCGCAGGCGGGTCCAGCGGGGTCGGAGGTACTCCTCCACCTCTTGCCGGGTGGCGCGGATGAACTCGCCGCCGTTGTCGAACGAGACTCGCGGCTGCGTCGGTGCTGCGGCTGGCGGAACACGATCGATCATGGGTCGATCCTTCCTCGGCGACGACCGACGTGCCGATCGCGATCCGATCGGCTCAGTAATCGCTCACACCACGATCGCTGAGGTCGGGCTGCACCGGGCCGTGACACGCGGCCCAACGGGTGATCCTGGCGGAGCGGGTCGCACGAGCGCCGCGAGGCCACGGTAGCAGTGACGTCCTCCGCAAGGCGCTCAAATCAGCCGGCGCTCGACCGCCCAGCGGGTCAGCTCGTGCCGGCTGGAGAGCTGGAGCTTGCGCAGCACGGCGGAAACATGGCTTTCGATCGTCTTCACGGAGAGGTGGAGCTGCGCGGCGATCTCCTTGTACAGGTAGCCCCGTGCGATCAGCTGCAGCACCTCGCGCTCGCGGGCCGTGAGCAGGTCGAGCTCGGGATCGCCGGGCATCTCGCCCCCACGGAACGCGTCGAGCACGAAGCCGGCGAGGCGGGGCGAGAAGACGGCGTCGCCCTCGGCCACGCGGTGCACCGCCTCGCTCAGCTCAGGGCCCGAGATCGTCTTGGTCACGTAGCCCCGGGCGCCGGCGCGGATCACCGCGATCACGTCCTCCGCCGCGTCGGAGACCGAGAGCGCCAGGAACTTCACACCCGGGCGCTCGGGCGCGACCGCGGCGATCACGGCCTGTCCGGTGCCGTCGGGCAGATGCACGTCGAGCAGCACGACGTCCGGGTCGAGCTCCCGGATCAGCGGGATCGCCTCGGCGACCGTGGCGGCCTCGCCGACGACCTCGATGCCGGGGTCGAGCTCGCTGCGCACCCCCGCCCTGAAGAGGCGGTGATCCTCGACGAGCACGAGACGTCGGCGTGGCTTCACGATGCCTCCAACGGTAGGCGCAGCTCGACCTCGGTGCCCTGGCCCGGCGTGCTGCGGATCGTCGCCCGTCCGCCGTGACGAGCCAGGCGGGCCTCGATCGACTCGGAGATGCCCCGTCGATCCTGTGGCACGGCTTCGCGCTCGAAGCCCGCCCCCCGGTCGCGCACGTAGACGGAGACCTCCGTGTCGCCGACGTCGGCAAAGACGGCCACGTCGTGCACGCCGGCGTGGACGGCCGCGTTCGCCACCGCCTCCCGGGCTGCCAGCACGAGCGCGCGGAGGCGGTCGTCGAGCGGCAGGTCACCCGTCTGGACGAGCTCGACGCGGACGCCGTGCAGCTCCTCGACGTCCGCCAGGGCGTCGTCGAGGGCGCGTCCGAGCATCTCTCCACCTGCCTCGTCGCCGGTGGCACTGCCGTAGAGCCAGCCTCGCAGCTCCCGCTCCTGGCGGCGCGCGAGCGCTGCGACCCGGCGCGGGTCTGCTGCAGAGCGTTGCACCAGTGCCAGCGTCTGCAGCACGGAGTCGTGGACGCGGGCCGCCATGTCCGCGCGCTCCTGGGCGCGGATGCGCTCCATCCGCTCGGTGTCCCGCTCGCGCACGAGGCGCCAGATCCAGGGACCGACGACGAGGAAGAGCACGACGACGAGCGCAGCAGGGGCGACGAGGGAGCTTCCGCTGGGGGAGCTCGTGGCCGTCTCGAGGAAGAGGAGCGAGCCGCCGACGACGAGGGCCGCCGCCGCGACGGCGCGCACGGTGTTCTGCGACCGCGAGGCGTCGCCTCGCTGCTGCAGAGCCAGCACGACACCGGCGCCGACGATTGCGGCGGGCCACAGCACCGAGCTCGCGACGCCGACCGAGCGAAGCGCGACGACCACTCCGACGCCGAGGAGCAGCGCAGCCGCGACACGGCGGGAGCGCGGCGGCTGTGGCCGGCCCTGCTCCGGCAGCCCGGTCCACGCGGCGGCGTAGACGACGAGCCCGGCGCCCCCGGCGAAGGAGAGGAGGGCGAAGACGAGCCTGACGAGAGTCGCGTCGACGCGGGCTGCGCGGGCAAGGCCGGCGCAGACCCCGCCCAGGACACGCTCCTCCGGGAGGCGGGCGAGCCGCGCCAGCGCCGCTGGCAGCCTGCCGGCGACGGTGCTCACCCGCCGACGACCTCCAGGTTCCCGAAGCCCACCTCGGCGTCGAGCGCGAGCGTCGTCCCGGCCGTCGTCCCGTCCTCCGTCACGTGCTGGGTCACGTTCCAACCGTCCTCGCGGTTGCCGAGGACGACGCTCTCGCCGGCCTTCACGTGCGCGTCGATCTCGACGCGGACGCCGGCGGGCACGCGCACCCTCAGCTCTCCGATACCGACGGTGGCCGACACACGGGTGGTACCGGCCGGCAGGATCAGGTCACGGAGATCGAGGTCGAGCGTTCCGATCGAATGCTCGTACGACCGCTCCAGGTCGGCCATCGCCACGGGGTGCCGCTCGCGGTCGCCCATGGGGCCGTGCAGCGGGATGTCCACGGTGGCGGCGACCACCATGGCCGCCGCGAGCAGCGTCCCGATCGCTGCGAGAGCGCCGGTCGCGCCGAAGAAGGCGCCGACGGCGACCGCGATGCCGACGAGGACGACGGCGACGGCCAGCGCGAGCGCCCAGTCGACGTCCACCACGTCGGTGATCTGGAGGGCGCCGAGCACGCCGGCACCGACGAGCATGGCGCCGATGGTGGGCAGGAAGATGGGAATCCGCCGACGCTTCGCCGCCGGTGCTTCTGCGAACGCCGTCTCGACCTCACCCGCAGGCGACGGTTGCGCTCCTGCAGTTCCCTGGGCTCCTGGGGCGCCGGTGCCCGGCCCGGAGGCCGTCGCGCCGGTGCCTGTCCGCGGCCGGTCGCGCAGCTGCCACCAGACGACGCCGAGGCCGACGGCCAGCGCTGCGAGCCAGAGGTTGCCGGGGTCCGGCCACAGGTTCGACTCGGTCAGCCCGAAGAGGAGGCCGAAGGCGACCAGGCCGACGCCGATCACGAGCCACGGCCGGTCGCGGTGGTGGCGGATGGCGTCCTCGACGAGCGACTCCCCGCGACGCTCGTCGGGGATCACGAGCCAGGCGGCGGCATACAGGATCAGCCCGCTGCCGCCGAGCAGCACGAGCGCCGCGAAGGCGATCCGGTAGACGAGGGGATCGAGGCCGAAGTACCGCGCGAGCCCGGAGCAGACGCCCGCGACGACGCGGTCGTCCGTAGGGCGGATCAGCTTGCGCTCGGACTCGGTGGGGGTGGTGACGGTGGTCGTGGTCTCACTCATGATTGGCTCCCTGTGGATGATCGACTACAGCGTCGATCACCGTCGCGGCGGGCGCCATCGGGAATCACCCTGAGCGAGCCCTGCCTACCCCCGGAGACGTGGAGAGGGCGTCGATGCCTCGCTGCCAGGCGGCGTCGAGGTCCGCGTCGGGAGGAAAGCGTCCGGCAAGCTCCAGCGTCACCATGCCGTGCGCGAAGGCGAACGCAGCGCGCGCGAGGTCACCGTCTCCTGTCGCCTCGACGAGTGGGCGTGCAGCGCGTGCTTCCAGCCCTTCCGGCAGCAGGTCGCGCCGCAGCGGGGCATCAGTCATCAGCCGGTAGAGGTCGGGCTCTGCCCGGGCGAACGTGCGATAGGCACGGGCCAGGGCGGCGAGCCGACGTTCCGGCGGCACGGCGGTGGCCGCGCGCTCGAAGCTGAGCGCCTGTTCGGCGAAGCCCTCGGCGATGAGCGCTGTCTCGAGCGCCTGCTTGTCCTCGAAGTGCTTGTACAGCGAGGGGGCCCGGATGCCGATGCGCTCGGCCACTGCTCTCATCGTCAACGCGTCCCGACCCTGCTCCGTGAGCAGTGCCCGTGCCGCAGCCACGATCTCCAGGGCGCGCGGGGTGAGCTCACGCGGCACGCTGGAAGCCCTCGCGCGTGCGCGGCCCGTAGCCGAGGGCGCGGTCGAGCGCGATGTGCCCCAGCCAGGCCAGGGCGCCGACCAGCCAGCCGGAGGGAAGGGAGAGTGCAACCGCAAGGCCGACGAGAGCGACGGGGCCTGGGAGGCTGTGGAAGGCGTTGTAGAGCCGGACCGCGCGAGGGTGCAGCTGGCCGGCGGCGAGGCCGCCGCCTGCACCGACGAGCAGGGCGGCATCGGGGCCGAGGGCGAAGGCGGGCAGCTGCCACGCGAAGCCGTGTCGGATCGTCAAGAGCGCCACGGTGGCGATCAGCGAAGCGGCGACGACGGCGGTGCCGAGGCGGAGGACGGGGCGGGCTGCGAGGACGTGCATGGAGGCTCCTGACGTTGGCTAACAGTGATAGCCAATCTAGGCTAACAACGTTAGCTTGTCAAGGGCCACCTCTCCGTGCGTCGGCGAACACTGTGTATGCGGGTCGTAGCACGTCGACGAGCTCGTCGGTGTCGACGCGGATGCCGCTGTGGCCGAGGCGCTTCAGCACCGCGCCGACCGGCAGCGCGCGCACGGGGCCGAGCTCCGGCAGCCTGCCGGCCTGCCACCGGTCGGGCTTCATGACGGCCGCGGGGCCCGGCTCCGGTGCCGGGGCCGGCGACCCGGCGGGGGCCGGCGTGCAGCCACGCCAGCGGAGCAGCAGCGACGGGTCGCGGTCGATCGCGTCGGCGACCACGTAGGCGAGGGCGACGACGTGCTTGCAGGCGCCGCTGAAGTCGGCGTCGGGGCAGGTACACGTGCGACGGATCGCGCGGGCGGGCGGCACGAGAGGCTCGTCCCAGTCCACGAGCATCTCGTGTTGCAGGTGCATGGACTGCTCGAGGCCCTCCATCGCAGCCTTGATCAGCGGCCGGGCGCGCGGAGAGCCCGACACGGCAGCCCACGTGCGAGGAGGGATGGTGTCCGCGGCGAGCGTCACGTCGTACTCGCTGTCGCCGCTGCCGATCACGCGGGCCGAGATCCGGCCGGGCGCGACCGTGACGGTGTGCACGTGCCCGCTGCGCGCGAGCATGCGGCCGCGCTCGGCGCGCGCAGATCCCTCGTCGGGGACGACCGCGGTCGCGAGGAGGCGCGCCCACGACCCTCGGCCGATGCGCTCGTGCTCGCTCGAGACGAGCACGGGGCGGCCGTCCGCGAGGGTGACCGTGCTCATGCCGCCTCCTCCACCGCTTCGGGGGAGAGTGCGACCGCCGCACGGATCGCGTTGAGGTCGAGCTCGCCGAGCCAGTCCTCGGCCCGCCCGGCGATCACCTGCTCCGCGAGCTCGCGCTTGGAGTCGAGCAGCTGGTCGATCCGCTCCTCGAGCGTGGCGGTGCAGATGAAGCTGTGCACGAAGACGTCCTTGTGCTGGCCGAAGCGGTACGCGCGGTCGGTCGCCTGCTGCTCGACGGCGGGGTTCCACCAGCGGTCGAAATGGAAGACGTGATTCGCGACCGGCAGGTTGAGCCCACGGCCGCCGGCCTTGATCGAGATGACGAGCGTGGACGGCCCGTCGTCCCGGCCGAAGGAGTCCACGAGCTCCTCCCGGCGGCGGGCTCCGAGCCCGCCGTGGAAGAAGCCCACCTCGTGGCCGAGGCGCTCGGCCAGGTGCGGCACGAGCCGGTCGAAGCCCGGGTACTGGGTGAAGACGAGCGACTTGTCGCCCACGGGCACCTGCTCGAGGAGCTCAACCAGCCGCTCCAGCTTCCCGGACCGTCCGTCGAGCGGCTGGCCGGTGGCGAGCACCATCTCCGGGTGGTTGCACACCTGCTTCAGCTGGCCGAGCATGGCGAGCACGGCGCCGCGGCGGCCGAAGCTGCGCTCGTGTGCCTCGATGCGCGGCATCCAGCGGTCGACGGTCGCCTGGTAGAGGCTCGCCTGCTCGACCGTGAGACGGCAGTACTCCTTCTCGATCGTGATCTGCGGCAGCGACAGCTCGACCTCGGACGCGTTCTTCGGGCGCCGCAGGACGAACGGCTGCACGAGCGCCTTGAGCTGCGCGAGCGCGTGCTCGTCGTGGTGCTCCTCGATCGGCCTCGCGAACGTGCGCTCGAACCGCTCCCGCGAGCCCAGCAGGCCGGGGTTGACGATGTCCATCAGCGCCCACAGGTCGCCGAGCCGGTTCTCGATCGGCGTGCCCGTCATCGCGAGGCGGCGCCGCGCCGGCAGGCGCCGCAGCGCCCGCGCCCGCTTGGTCAGCGGGTTCTTCACGTCCTGGGCCTCGTCGAGCAGGAGCCGGTCCCACTCGACCGTGGCGAGCGCCTCCGCATCCCGGGTGGCGATGTCGTACGAGGTGACGACGACGTCGCTCTCGCGGGCCATCTCCGCGAGCGGCACCCCCTCGAGCCGGTCGCCGCCGTGGTGCACGTGAACGCGCAGCGAAGGGGCGAAGCGCGCGATCTCCTTCGCCCACTGCCGGGTGACGCTCATCGGGCACACGACGAGCGTCGGCCCGAACGCCGTCGCGCCGAACTGCTCGCGCTCCGACTGCAGCATCGCGATCGCCTGCACCGTCTTGCCGAGGCCCATGTCGTCGGCCAGGATGGCGCCGACTCCGAGGTCGCCGAGCAGGCGCAGCCAGCCGTGGCCGCGCTCCTGGAACGGGAACAGGTCGTGGCGCATCCCGGCCGGGGTGGGAAGCGGGTGGAAGCGGCGCTCGTCGCCACCCTGCAGGAGCTCCTCCAGGGCGGAATCGAGCGTGACCTCACCGAGCTCGAGCCCTGCCTCGTCCGTCTCGACACCGGAGACGGCGCGAACCAGGTCGATCACGCCGGCGGCGCCACGGCGGCGCTCGAGGAAGCGGAGCGCCCGCTCCACCTCCGAGTGGCGGAGGGCGTGCCAGCGGCCCGCGACGCGGATGAGCGGCTCCTTGGCGGCGGCGAGCTCGGCGAGCTCTTGCTCGGTGAGCACGACGTCGCCGATCGCGAGCTGCCAGTCGAACGAGGCGAGATCGGTGGTCGACAGGAGCCCGCTCGAGCGGGCCGCCGGGTTGCCGGCTGCTTTGAGGTTGACCCGCAGCTTGCTGGACGAGCTGATCCAGTCGCCGGGCAGGAGGACGGGAACGCCGAGCTCGGCGAGGCGCGGCATCGCCTCGCGCAGGAAGAAGGGAACGATCTGGGGGTCGAGCTCGGCCTCGGCAGGGTGCGTGAGGTCGAAGACGATGCCGCTCTCGGCGAGCACGGGCTCGATCGCCGTCACCTGCTGCTGGAGCGCCCGGCGCGGGTCGCTGGCGCGGAGAAACCCGAAGATGTCGTCTCCGCCGCTCCACAGGAGCGAGGCGGGCAGGCTGAGCGTCGGGTCGTCGGCCGCCTGCAGCCACAGCTCGAGCACGAGCGCGGGTGGCGGGACGGCCTCCTCACCGGCAGCAACGGTTGTGACCGGCCGCTCGTCGAGGCGGAGGCTCAGCAGCCACGGGGCGACGGAGCGGCGGCCGAGGCCCGCGTCGACCCACTCGGAGAGCCGGCGCTCGAGCGCCGGGTAGCCGGAGTGCCGGGGCAGCAGCGGCTCGGGCGCCGTGAGGCCCTCGAGGAAGTGCGTGAGCGCGGTCGGGTTCCCCCGCCGCACCCGCCGGCCGAGCTGGAGGCCGGCCGAGCGGAGCCGGTCGCGCGCGATCTGGTCGACAGCGCACGTGTAGAGATCGTGCACGGCCGCGTCGCGGTCGCCGTCGAACGGGTCTGCGCAAACCGGGGGCAGTGCGGTCGCGATCTCGGCGAGCGTCGCCTGCACCGACCCGTCGAGGGTCGCCCCCCAGAACGCGAGCCAGTGCCCGTGGTCGTACTGGAGCTGCGGGTGGACGAGCCCCTCGGCGACGGAGCGCCGTGCCAGGCCGACGACGGTGAACGTGGCGCGCGCGCTGTCACCGAGCGTGATTCCCGCCGGCGGGCGCTCGGCGAGGACGATCAGCTCGCGCAGGGCGACACGTCGTGCCGTGGCGCCGCGGCCGAGGTGTGCCAGATCGGCGACGGCCGGCATGCCGACGTGGAGATGGCCTGCGGAGAGGGTGCCGTCGTCGTCGCGCAGGAGCGCGTAGGCGGTGGCGTCCTGCTGCCAGAGGAGCTCGAGCATCGACGCCGCCGGCGCCGCGTTCGGGGTGATGGGCTCGGGTGCGGACACGAACCTTTCAGGATAGGCGCAGCGCCTGACGCCGCGCCGGGTTGTCCCCCTCTTTGGGGACGTGCGGCCCTGTTGTCACCGTCGATGTCAGTTGTCGAGATGAGCCCGGTGACCCTCGTTGCGATGATCGTGGCCGCGCTCAGCGGCTGGGCCCTGATCCATCACTCGCGTGCGATGCTGCACAACGGCATCACCGCCGCCGAGGGCGGCGGTTGGACGGCCTTGATCCTCGTCGAGTTCATGGTGCACGGCATCGCCGTCAGCTGTGCGCTCTACCTGTAGGAGCCGGTGCGCGGCTCCGCGAGCGGGCGTCTCCTCGCGTCTGACCGCCGCAGTTACAGGGGCGTGATCGCGAGGTAGGCGGGCGTACCGCTCGCCTGCTCCTTGCCGCGCAGCCGCTGGACGACGCGATAGAGCGGTAGGAAGAGGACCCTGTCGACACGGTACTTCCGTGCCATCAGCTGCTCGACGTGCGGTCCCTCGCTTTCGGGCAGCAGCTCGGCTCGGGCCTCGACCGGCTCGCCTCGCAGTCTGCCCGTGGCGGTGCACGCGGCGATGCTGACGGCGGGATTGCGGCGGATCCGCTTCACCTTGTAGGAGCCGGCGTCCGTCGAGACGAGCAGCCGCCCGTTCTCCGTGGCGAACCAGACCGGTGTGGCGACAGGGGTGCCGTCGCGCTTGTAGCTCGTCAGGCTCAGGTACTTGCCCTGGCCAGGGTGTTCGTGGTGCTGCATCGTTCCTCCTTTCCGCTCACTGTGCGCTGTCACACGGCGGTGCGCATCGGGATCGGCCCACGGGCTGGATGTGCCGAAATACGGATCGCTCCCCGGGACGCTCTCGCCCACCCGACGCTGGCATGATGGGGCGATGCCGGTCGTGCACTGGGACGAGGTGGAGCCGCAGCGCAGGGCGAAGGGCGAGATGGACGCCACCTGGCAGAGGCTCGGCGACGCGGCCGGCGCGCGCGGCGTCGGCCTGAGCCGCGTGCGCGTCGCCGCGGGGAAGCTGCCGACGCCACCTCACTCGCACGGTGCCTCGGAGGAGGTCTACTTCGTGCTCGGGGGCTCCGGGCTTGCGTGGCAGGACGGCGAGGTGCACCAGGTGCGCCCGCAGGACTGCATTGTCCACCGGGCGGACGAGCACGAGCACACGTTCGTCGCCGGCTCCGACGGCCTCGACTTCCTCGTCTACGGGACGCGGCACGCGACGGAGATCGGCTGGTTGCCGCGCTCGCGGGCGATCCGGATCGGCTGGCCGTGGGTGGAGGGGCGCGACGACGACCCGTGGGACATCGAGGCCCAGGCCCCGCCGCTCGCCTACGCAGACCCGGCGCCGAGACCCGCCAACATCGTCAACGTCGACGAGGCCGAGCTCGAACAGCTCGAATCGGGAACGGTCGCGCCGCTCGCGACGAGAGAGCGCTCGCTGCAGGCGGGACTGCACTGGGAGCAGCTCGCGCCGGGACGGCGCGCTGCGCCACCGCATTGCCATTCCGAGGAGGAAGAGGTGTTCGTCGTGCTCGCCGGCGAGGGGATGCTCGAGCTATGGCCGTCGCCCGTCCGGGAGGCGCGAGGCGCGCAGAGGGAAGACATTCCGGTCCGGCCCGGACACGTTGTCGCCCGCCCTCCGGGCACCGGCATCGCGCATTCGTTTCTCGCAGGCCCGCACGGGCTGACGATGCTCGTCTACGGCACGCGCCGCCCGAACGACATGTGCTGGTACCCCCGCTCCAGCAAGATCTACTGGCGCGGCCTCGGCGTGATCGGGCGCATCGAGTCGCTCGACTACGGCGACGGCGAGCCAAGCCTCTAGCTGTGGCAGAGCACAGCCCGGAGTGGGACGAGCGGCTGGCGGCCCTGTGGGCATCCATCGACGACCTCGCGGAGGACGAGTTCCTGGCCAGGATGAGTCGCCTTGCCGCCGAGCTGCCGGCTGACAGCGCGGTGGCGGTGTTCGAGCGCGCGGCCTCGTTCGACTCGACCGGCCATTCCGACGTGGCGGTGCCCTTGTATCGGCAGGCGCTCGAACTGGGGCTGTCAGGCGAGCGTCGCCGTCGGGCCGTGATCCAGCTGGCGAGCTCGTTGCGGAACCTCGGACGGGCACCTGAGAGCGTCGCGTTGCTGACCGCCGAGCAGAGCGCCGGTTCCGACGACCTGGACGACGCGGTCAGTGCCTTCCTCGCGCTCGCTCTCGTAGACACGGGGCGGGAGCGCGAGGCAGTGTCGATCGCTCTGACGGCGTTGGCTCATCATCTGCCCAGGTATCAGCGGTCGCTCGCCAACTACGCGCAGCAGATCGCAGACGGCCCATCCACCTGACCACAGCTGTACCGGGCTGCCGGCGGCTGCAACACCCGCTCGCCGGCCGCGTGCCTCAGTCCACGGACAGCAGGTCGACCACGAAGACGAGCGGCTCGTGCGGCTTGATCACGCCGCCGGCGCCGCGGGCGCCGTAGGCCATGGCGGACGGGATCGTCAGCTTGCGGCGGCCGCCGACCTTCATGCCCTGCACGCCGGCGTCCCAGCCCGGGATCACCTGCCCCTTGCCGAGCTTGAACTGGAACGGCTGGCCGCGGTTCCAGGAGGCGTCGAACTCCTCGCCGGTGGAGAAGGCGACCCCGGCGTAGTGGACGGAGACCTTCTTGCCCGTCGTGGCCTCGTCACCCTCGCCGACGACGAGGTCCTCGACGCCGAGCTCGAAGGGGATGTCGCCCTCGGGCTTCTCGATCAGCGGACGTTCCAGTGACACAGCCATCGCTCCCGTGCTCGCAGTTGGCGGCCGGGCGTCGGCCGCTCGTCGCCTGACAGCCTACGTCGTGTGCCGCCCACGGCCGGCTCTGCTCGCGCGGCACCACGCCACATCGCGGCAGGCGCGGTCCGCAAGGATGCGGGATTCGAGCGAGGGATTCAGCGACCTCCCCGATGTCGGTCGACAAGGGTGTCACGAGCCTGTAGGGGAAAGGAGGTGGGGAAATGACACTCACCCGCAAGGATGGGCTGGCGACCCTGCTGACGGCTCTGGCCGTCCTCGCGTTCGTCGCGACCCACGAGGCCTGGAACGTGTGGCTCGTCGGGTCGAGCCATCGCTGGGCTGCCGTCGCGATCACGCTGCTCGGAGCGGTGACCTGCGGGCTCGGATCGGCCGCGCAGGAGATGAGCAAGGGCGCGAAGATGGATTCGGTCACGATGCTGCTCGCCGGCGTCGGCGCCGCTGCGGCGGTGTTTGCGATCTGGGCGGTCTGGACCGGGTCGCTGACGCCGCTGTCGCTGCTCGTTCTGTGCGTCGTCGTGCTCTGGGCCGGCTCGACCCTGCGCCACGGCTGGCATCCGGCCCGCGGGCCGATCACCTCCTAGCGCGCGCACGCGTCAGGCTCTGCTCGCCCGTGCCCGGTCGTCGACCGGGACAGCCCGTCGTGCGAGCTCCGCCCGCACGACCGGGGCGACCTCGGTGCCGTAGAGCTCGATCGCGCGCATGATCTTCGCGTGGGGGATGCTGCCCACGGTGAGCTGCAGCAGGAAGCGCTCGTGCCCGAAGATCTCGTGCTGGAAGAGGATCTTCTCGGCCACCTCCTGCGGGCTGCCGACGAAGTTCGCACCGCGGAGGGTGCGTGACGCGTCGTACTGCTCCCTCGTCAGCGGCGGCCAGCCGCGCTCCCGGCCGATCCGGTTCATCATCGTGGCAAACGGCGCGTACGAGGCCTCGACCGCCCCTTGCGACGTCTCGGCGATGAAGCCGTGCGAGTTGATGCTGAGCGGCGGCGCTTCGTGGCCCGCCTCGCCCGCGGCGCGCCGGTGCAGCTCCGCGAACGGCGCGAAGCGCTCCGGCAGGCCGCCGATGATGGCGAGCGCCATCGGCAGGCCAAGCGAGCCGGCGCGGACGGCCGAGCCGGGGTTCCCGCCGACGGCGAGCCAGACGGGCAGCAGCTCCTGCAGCGGCCGCGGGTAGATACCGAGGCCGTCGAGTGGCGCGCGGTGCCTGCCGGCCCAGGTCACGTGCTCGGAGGCGCGGAGCTGCAGCAGCAGCTCGAGCTTCTCGGCAAAGAGCTCGTCGTAGTCGTGCAGGTCGTAGCCGAAGAGGGGGAACGACTCGATGAACGAGCCTCGTCCGGCCATGATCTCGGCGCGGCCGCCCGAGAGCAGGTCGAGCGTGGCGAACTGCTGGAAGATCCGCACGGGGTCGTCGGAGCTGAGCACGCTGACCGCGCTCGTGAGCCTGATCCTCTCCGTCCGCTCGGCCACTGCCGCGAGCGCGACGGCGGGCGCGGAAACGGCGAAGTCGGGGCGGTGATGCTCGCCGATGCCGAACACGTCGAGGCCGACCTGGTCGGCGAGCGCAGCCTCCTCGACCAGGTTGCGCAGCCGCTGCGCAGGGCCGATCGTCCGGCCCGTGCCGGGGTCGGGGGTGAGCTCCGCGAACGTGTAGAGGCCGAGTTCCATCAGCAGATAATTGAGTCCGCAACAAGATAGCGGAGGTGGGCTCGCTCGCGCAGGGGGGAGTACGGATGCGGCCCGCCTCGGATTACCGATGCTCGAGCGGCGCGGCCGGTCGACACTGACCGTGGAGATTGCTTCGACCAGAGGAGGCTCAAGACATGTCGACGCTGTTTCATCCTCACGCGCAACGGGTGGCGGGTGTGTACGCCGTGCGCCGGTCCGCTGCCGGGACGAGGGCGCCGTGGCTCCTGCTCTCCGTGCCGCTGGCGCTCCTCGCGATCGCCGGCAGCATTGCCGGCCTCGTCGTCGACTCGGTGACCGTGAAGGAGACGGACAACTGGGCCGCCCAGGTGACCGGGCAGGACATCGCGAACCTGGTCGTCTTCCCGGCGCTGCTCGCCGCGGCCTGGCTCGCCTGGCGCGGCTCGCTCCGTGCGTTCCTCGTCTGGTCGGGGCTCGTCGCGGCCAGCGCCTACACGTATGCGATCTACGCCTTCGACGTGCACTGGGGGCGCCTCTTCCTGCTCGACGTCGCCGTGCTCGGGCTGTCTCTGTGGTCGCTCCTGGGAGGGCTGACCGCACTCGACGCCGACGATGTGAAGCGGCGCTTCGATCCCGCGTCGCCGACCCGGGCGGCGGGGATCCTGCTGCTCCTGATCGGAGCGGGCTTCATGCTGCTCTGGCTCTCGATCGAGCTGCCGGCGGCGGTCTCCGGCACGCCGCCCGACGAGCTCGCCGACAACGGGCTGGTCACGAACCCGGTGCACGTGCTCGACCTGGCGCTCTTCCTGCCGGCCGCGATCGTGGCGGGCGTCCTGCTCCTGCGCCGGCAGGCGCTCGGCTACTGCCTGGCACCGCTCGTCCTCACCGCGATGATCGCGATCAGCATCGGGATCGCCGCCCTCACGATCGTGGCAGCCGAGCGCGGCCTCGACTGGTCGGCTCCTGTGGCCGTCCTCGGCGTCGGGCTCGCGGTCGTCGAGGCGGTGGCACTCGCCCGATTCCTGCGCGCACTCCGCGAAGAAAGGAGCCTGTCGTGATCGACCACATCATCCTCGGCGTCGACGACGTAGAGGCCAGCAAGGCGTTCTACGAGTAGGCGCTTGCCCCGCTCGGTTTGGAGGTGGTGATGGCGTTCCCGTCCGGCGTCGGCTTCGGGAAGGACGGCAAGCCGACGTTCTGGATCGCCGACCGCGAGGCCTCCGGCCCGGTGCACGTCGCGTTCGTCAGCCCCGACCGCGCCACGGTGGACGCCTTCCACGCGGCGGCCCTCGCGGCCGGCGGGCACGACAACGGGAAGCCGGG
>DAIOGR010000023.1:0-14948 GCA_036745155.1 Gaiella sp. | reverse complement strand
GCGATGTTCCCCGCGATCACCTCGATGTCGTAGTCCGACTTGATGCGGCGAACCATCTCGACGACGGCGCGCGAGTGCCCGTGCGCCGTGTCGACGACGAGCGCGTCGACCTCCGCCCCGACGAGGGCGGCGGCACGTTCGAGCGCGTCCGTGCCGACACCGACCGCGGCCGCCACCCGCAGGCGGCCCCGCTCGTCCTTCGTCGCGAGCGGGTAGCGCTCGCGCTTCTGGAGGTCCTTGACGGTGATCAGCCCCCTGAGGTGCCCCGCCTCGTCGACGATCGGCAGCTTCTCGATCTTGTGCTCGCCCAGGATGCGCTCCGCCGTCTCCAGCGTCGTCCCGACCGGTGCGGTGACGAGGTTCCGGCTCGTCATCAGCTCGCGGGTGCGCTGTGCCGGCGACGCGCCGAAGCGCAGGTCGCGGTTCGTGAGGATGCCGACGAGCACGCCGTCGGGGTCGGTGATGGGCACCCCGGAAACCCGGTACCGCGCCATCAGCTCGAGCGCGTCCGAGACGAGGTCGTCCGGCCCGAGCGTGACCGGCTCGACGATCATGCCCGCCTCCGAGCGCTTCACCTTGTCGACCTCGGCCACCTGGTCGGGGATGGAGAGGTTGCGGTGGAGGACGCCGATGCCGCCCTCGCGTGCGAGGGCGATCGCCAGGCGGGCCTCGGTGACGGTATCCATCGCCGAGGAGACGATCGGGATCTCGAGGGCGATCGTGCGCGTCAGCCGGCTCGCCGTGGCAACGTCGTTCGGGAGCACCGACGACTCGGCGGGCACGAGCAGCACGTCGTCGAAGGTCAGGCCTTCCTTGCCGAACTTGCCGTCCCGATCGAGCTCGAACTCCAAGAGTGGTTCGACTCTACCAACCGCCGTCGACGGCGACGCCCCTCAGGTACGGGCCACGGGCTCGAGCTCGCGGGTCTCCACGAGGGCGGAGAGGCGTGCCGCCTCACGCGGGTCGAAGCACCCGGCACCCACCTCGAGGACGGAGGCGGAGCCGACGCCGACGGCGAGACGCAGCGCTTCCTCCACCGGACGGTCGTCCAGCACCGCGGCGAGATACTGCGCCAGCAGCGCGTCGCCCGCCCCCAGCAGCGAGACCGGCTCGAGCTGGGGCGCCAGGGCGCGGTAGCGCCGTACCTGGCGCTCCTCGCGCACGAGCGCGAAGCACCCGCTCGCCATCGTGATCTGGACGTTGCGCGCGCCCATCTCGCCGATCGTGTCGAGCGCCATCAGGAAGTCCTCCTCGTCCTCGAGCTCCTGCCCGACGAGCTGCTCGGCCTCGTGCTGGTTGGGCGAGACGAGCCAGGGCTCCGCCTCGATACCGCGCTGCAGCGGCTCCCCTTCCGCGTCCAGCACGACGCGCGCGCCGAGCCGTGTCAGCTCGCGCACCGCCTCGGCGTAGAAGCCCTCGTCCACACCCCGCGGCAGCGAGCCTGCCAGCACGACGATCGGCGCGCCACGGACGAGGTACCGCAGCTTCTCGAGCAGCATCTCGAGCTCGGCCGGCGTCACCTTCGGGCCCCACTCGTTGATCTCCGTGTTCAGCCCCGACGTCGGGTCGACGACCGCGGTCGAGGTGCGCGACTCGTCGCGGATGCGGACGAAGTCGTTGAGGATCGCCTCCTCCGTCAGCTCCTCCACGATCCGCGTGCCCGTGCGCCCGCCGGCGAGCCCCGTCGCCACCACCGGCACGTCCAGCCGCTTCAGCGCGCGCGCGACGTTGATCCCCTTGCCGCCGGCGAGCGTGAGGACGGCGCTCGCGCGATGACGATGGCCGAGCTGGAAGACCGGCACCGTGACGGAGCGGTCGAGCGCGGCGTTGAGCGTGACGGTGACGATCACGAAGACCCCTTCCTACGACACGAATCCGACGAGGTGATGCACCGTCCGCCGGGCGTACCAGGCCATCTTGCCCGACGCGCCCGGCTCGGCGACGGCCCGCGCCGCCACGAGCGGCGCAACGGCCACCAGCCGCGAGCCGTCGTAGACGCGCACCTCGCCCAGGCGCGCTCCGGCGCGGACGGGCAGCGTGACGGACGTGGGAGCCACGATCCGCTCGAGCAGCGGGTGCTCCACGCGTGCCGGCCGGACGATCGTCGTTCGGGCGACGAGCGGAAGGTCGGGTAGCCCGTAGCCGACGCGGACGTGCGCATACGCGCGCGACGCGTCCACGGCCCGAATGGCCCGGTACTGCCCGAGACCGAAGCGCAGCAGTGCCTCCAGGTCGCGGTTGCGCTGCTCCTCGGTGGGCGAGCCCAGCACTGAGGCGATCACGCGGACGCCGCCCTCCTGTGCCGCCGCCACCTGCGACCAGCCGGCGGCACCCGTGTGGCCGGTCTTGCCGCCGAGGAACTGGGGCAGCAGGCCGATCAGGTCGTCGGTCGAGTCGACGGCGCGGCCGCCGGCGATGACGGCGCTCGCCCTCCCGGACCACTCGCGGATGAAGGGGTTGCGCAGCGCGGCGGCGAGGAGGGTGACGACATCTCGCGCGCTGGAGTAGTGCCCCGGCTGATCGAGGCCGTGCGGATTGCGGAACCGGGTGTGGCGAAGGCCGAGGGATCGCGCCTTCGCGTTCATCAGCGCCACGAACCGCGCGACGGAGCCGCCACCCGCGTGCACCGCGAGGGCGGTCGCAGCGTCGTTGGCACTCGGCACGAGCGCCCCGATGGCGAGGTCACGCACGGTGATTCGCTCACCCGGGCGCAGGAAGATCGTCGACTCGCCGACGCCGGCCGCCTCGGGGGTCACGACGACGACGTCGTCGAGCTGCGAACGGTCGAGCGCCACGAGCACCGTCATCAGCTTGGTGATGCTCGCGATCGGCCTGCGCTCGTCCGGTGCGCGCGCCGCCAGCACCGCGCCGTCGACGCTGCTGCGCACGAGATAGGCCTGCGCCTGAATCCCGGACGGGGCACCGGCGGCGGCGGGCGCGAGCACGGCGACGGCGGTCGCGACCGCGAGGAGAGCCCTGCGCATCGGGCAGGAAATCTACTTGACCCGGAGGCGGCGACCGACGCGCAGCTGAACCGGGTCGATGCCCGGGTTCAGCCGCTCGAGCTCGCGGGCCGTCGTGCCGAAGCGGGCTGCGATCGCCTCGAGGGTATCCCCGTTTCGCACCACGTAGACCTGCTCCCCCGTCGTCACGGCCACCACGCCGGCGCCGCCGGGCGAGACCTGCCCCTCGCGCAGGCCGGAGCGAACGAGCAGCACCACGATCGTCACCGCGAGCAGGAACGCGATCGGCGCAGCCACGCGCGCGACTGAGACACGGCTCATCCGGCTACCAGCCCGCCGCGGCCCAGATCTCGGCGGCCAGCCGGGCCGCCTCGCTCCCGGCCGCGGCCCGCCAGTCGTCCGCGTCGTCCCGGTACGCGTAGATGACCGACCGCGAGGCGTTCACGAGCGCGCTCGCCGGGCCGCTCGTAAACGCGCGGGCGACGTCCCCTGGTGAGGCGCCCTGCGCGCCGACCCCGGGCAGCAGCATGATCGCCTGCGGCATGGCCCGGCGTGCCTCCCCGATCGCGCGCGGCATCGTGGCGCCGACCACGGCCCCGGCGCTCGAGATGCCACGTTCACCCACCAGGTCCTCCCCCCACTCGCGCACGAGCGCCGCGACGTGACGCCACAGCGGCGTGCCGTCGGAGAGAATCGCGTCCTGGATGTCGCGGGCGCCGGCGTTCGACGTGCGGACGAGGAAGAAGACTCCGGCGCCGTGGCGGCGGCAGGCGGCGAGGAAGGGATCGACCGAGTCGGTGCCGAGATACGGGTTCACGGTCAGCGCGTCCGCAAGCGGCGGCTCGCGATCCCGGGGCTCCAGGAACGCCGCCGCGTACGCGCGGGCCGTCGGGCCGATGTCGCCGCGCTTGGCGTCGGCGATCACGAGCAGCCCCGCCTGGGACGCATACGCACAGACCGCTTCGAGCGCCGCCCAGCCGTCGGCTCCAAGCGCCTCGAAGAACGCCACCTGCGGCTTCACCGCCACGGCGTACGGGGCCACCGCGTCCACGATGCCCTTGCAGAAGCGCTCCACCGCCGCAGCGGCGGGCGCGCGTCCCAGCACGGCCTCGCCGCGCAGCTCGACCGGGAGCAGGTCGACGCGTGGGTCGAGCCCGACGACGAGCTGGCTGCGCTTGCGCTCGACTGCCTCGGCGACACGGTCGGAGAACGGGACGACACGTGTCGGTGTGGCCGTCTCGCCGGATCCGGGGGTCACGCCGCCAAGGCTACTCCGTTCGTCGCCGCGAGAATCGCCCCCGTCTCCAGGGGCACGACGCGGAGCTCCGGCGGCGGGCGCCGGAGAAAGCCGTCGATCACGAGCAGCGCGTCGGCGTCCTCGGCCGCGAGCGACGGCGCGGCTGCCGCCGCCGCACCGAGCCCCGCCTCGATCTCGACGCGCGCACCGCCGCCGCGCGGGATCGAGCGAGTGGCGGCAACGCGGCCGTGGGCGACGAAGACGGCACGCACGAAGCCCGCTTCGCGGGCCGGCACGAGCACGCAGGCTTCGGTGCGGCGCAGCCGCTCCAGGCCGTCCACCGTCTCCACGACCTGCTCCAGCGCGGCGATCCGGTCGCGCAAGCGGGCGGCATCCTCGAAGCGGAGCTCGCGCGCGAGCCGCCGTAGGCGCTCGTGCAGGGGCGGCAGGGCTGCCGCCAGCTCGTCGCCGTCGAAGCCCTCGAGCGCACGGGCCGCCCGCCGCGCCACACCGCGGCTCTTCAAGGGCCCGTGCGGCGTCGGGTCGGAGCCGCACACCCAGCCGGCGCCGCGGCGGCGCAGATACACGTGCCGGTCGGGCCGTGTGCCACGGGCGTTGGCCGGGGGCCGCAGCGTGCGAAGCAGCCGAAGCTCCTCGAGTGCCGCCTCGAGCTCCGACCCGAGCTCAGTCCAGTCGACGCGCTCGAGCGCCGCGAGCGCCGCCTCGACCGCCGGACGCTGGCGATCGCCGGCGAAGTACGAGCGCAGCCTCGCCCGCAGGTCGCGCGCACGGCCGACGTAGAGCGGCTGGCCGTGCCGGCCGCGGAAGACGTAGACACCTGGTCGCGGGGGTGCTCCCGCGACCAGGGCGCGCTTCACGTGCAGCCTGCGCGCCCGCGGCGCCGACAGCTCCACCAGATCGGCGACCGTGGCCGCGCCGCGCTCCTGGGCGAGCCCGATCAGCGCGAGCAGGATCTCCGCCGTGGCCCGGGCATCCGCCAGCGCGCGATGGCACGGATCGACGCTCGTCCCGAAGAAGTGCGCCAGCTGCGCCAGGCCGACGCGGCGCACGCGACCCGCGAGCAGGCGGCGGGCAAGCCACACCGTGTCCACCACCGGCGACGCGACCCGTCTGCCGGTCAGGCGCTCGACGGCCCGGTCGAGGAACGCCATGTCGAACCGCGCGTTGTGGGCGACGAGGACGCCGTCGCCCGCGAATGCGAGAAAGCGGCGCACCGCCAGATCCTGCCCGGGCGCGCCGCGCACGTCCGCGGGCGCGATGCCCGTCAGGGCCGTGATGGCCGGCGGCAGCGCCTGCCCCGGATTCACGAACGTCTCGAACGTCGCGCCCGGCACGAGGCCGTCCACCCGTTGTGCCCCGATCTCCACCATCCGCGACCGTGTGGGCGACAGCCCCGTCGTCTCCAGGTCGAACACCACGAAGCGGGCGTGCTCGAGCTGCACGCCAGCACCGGGCGCGTCCGCCAGGCCGACCGACGGCCCGCGCCAGACGAGCCGGGCATCACCGCGAACGACGTCGTCGAGCAGCGAGCGCGCGATCGCGGTGGGCGCCGACGCCAGCGCGAACAGCGTGCATGCAGCCTCGTCGGCCGGGACAGGCCCCCGTCGTGCCTGCACGAGCTCCACGAGGCGGTCGGCGGCGTCGAAGGACAGCTGCATGGTCGGAGTTGTAATCGAACACGTGTTCGCTTACAACTCTCCCGCCGGAAGCGGCAGGCGCCGAACGGCGCGGGCCGACCGGCCGGTCGGCCCCGGGAACGCGAAGAGGCCCCGGCTGGGGCCTCTCCGGTCACACGGGGGAGGAGGGCCGAGCGGCTAGTTGACGGCCTTCTTCAGGTTGCTGCCGGCCGAGAACTTCGGCACTGTCGCGGCCTTGATCTGCACCTTCTCGCTCGGGTTGCGCGGGTTGACACCCTCGCGGGCCGCCCGATGCGTGGTGTGGAACTTGCCGAAACCGGTGAACGTCACGGTGTCGCCGGCCTTGAGCGCTCCCTCGACGGTGTCGAGGAACGCGTCCACTGCCGCCCCCGCATCCCGCTTCGACAGGCCCGTCCTACCGGCCACTGCGTCCACGAACTCCTGTTTGGTCACTGCCTCTCCTCCTGATCGTCGATCGTTGGCATGGACCCGCCCAGGACCCTAACAGTCCGGCGGATTTGGCTCAACCATGCGGCTTTGCGGCACTTTTCCGGCTGGCGAGCAACTCGCCGGCGCGGTAGAGCGCGCGCAGGCGCACGCCGAGCCGCGCGAGGGCGTCTGCTCCGCCCTCCTCGCGATCGACGACGCACAACGCGTTGCGGACGACGAGACCGGCTTCGCGGAGGGCCGACACCGACTCGCCCAGCGCTCCGCCGGACGTGACGACATCCTCCACGAGGCACACGAGGTCGCCCCGAACGAACGGGCCCTCGATGCGGTTCGCCGTGCCGTATTCCTTGGTTTCACCGCGCACGATGATGAAGGGCAGTCCGGACGCCATCGACGCGGAAGCGGCCAGAGCCACCGCCCCGAGCGCCGGTGCAGCCAGCCGCACCGCCTCCGGCTCCGCCTCGCGCGCCGCCTCCGCGAGGCGCTCTCCGAGCGCGCGCAGGAGGTCGGGCTGCGTCTCGAAGCGGTACTTGTCCAGGTAGAAGCTCGAGCGCTTGCCCGAGCGGAGCAGGAAGTCACCCTCGAGCAGCGCGTGCTCGACCAGCAGGTCGCCGAGAGCGTCGACCGTCACGGCCGCACGGTCCCGCGGGCGAGCTCCAGCATCCGCTCGAGCTCGGGCGTGCCCGCCTCCAATGTCAGCGAGGACCCGTCGCCGTAGCCGACGACCGCCCGCGGCTCCCGGCCGCGGCCGCGGCCGCGCAGCAGCCACCAGGCCGCCGTTGCCAGCGCGGCGAGGACGAGCAGCCTCCTCATCATCGGCTGCCCCGCTCGTCGTCCTCGGCCAGGCGCCGCAAGGCCGTGCGGAGGTCGTAGACGACCAGGCCCGCGGTCGGCTCCGGCACCGTCGTTGCGACCGCCGTGCGGCCGGCCTCCCGGACGACGAACACACTGCCCGCCGCGAGGGACACCTCCAGCCGTGTGACGGGTGGGCCGTCCGGCCGCACGTCCGCCGCTGCAGCGAGCAGCTCGGCCGCCACGCGCGCCAGCTCCTCGCCGCGCTCCGGGGTGCCGGTGCTCACGAGCACGAAGCCGGACTCGCCGAGAATCGCAGCGTCCTCGACCTGAGAGGAGAGCTCGGTCAGCTCCGCGAGTGCCTCGGCAGGACCCATCGGCCGCCGAACCTAGCAAACTGGGGGAGATGCGTCGCCCCCCGATCCGCGCGACGTTCGCCCATTTCTTCGGCGAGCGCGGCACCCACCTCGCGGCGATGGTCGCCTACTTCGCGCTCGCGTCGTTCGTGCCGCTGATCTTCCTGGCACTCGCGATCCTCGGGTTCCTCGACCAGGCGGACGCGTCCAGCGCCCTCGTCACGTACCTGCGGGAGATCTTCCCGGGCCAGTCGGTCGACAGCATCGTCCGGATCGTCAACGCGATCGTCTCGAACGCGACCACCCTCTCGATCGTGGGCGCAGTCGCCCTGCTGTGGAGCTCGGTCTCGCTGTTCTCGGCGCTCGAATCGGCCTTCAACATCATCTACGGCCGGCCCAACAGGCCTTTCCTGCGCGGCAAGGCGCTCGCCGTCAGCTACATGACCGTGTCCCTCGTCGTGCTCTTTGCAGGACTCGTGGCCGGCACGTTCGGGTTCGACCTGCTGCGCCGCTACGCCCCCCACGTCGTCGGCTCGAGCCGCGTCGCGCTGGCGCTCACCGTGCTCTCCTCGGCGCTGGCGCTGTTCCTCTTCCTGCTCTCTGCCTACTACCGCCTCACGAACGCGCGCCTCACCCGGCGCGAGGTGCTGCCGGGCGCCATCGTCGGTGCGATCGTGCTCGAGGTGACCCTGCAGGGGCTGCCGCTGTTCGTCTTCCTCTCGAGCGACGTCGTGGCGCTGAAGGCGCTCGGGACCACGTTCCTCCTCCTCATCTGGCTCTACGTGATGGCCAACGTGATCGTCTTCGGGGCCGCCCTCAACTACCAGTGGGCCTACGGGCAGACGGGCGAGCTGCCACGGCCGAAGCACGCCGGCGACGCGTGACGACCGGGCGGGCGCCGGCGCCTCCTCACAGCGCAGCCGCGAGCGCTGCGGCAGCGCGCGCGCGATGCGAGTTCCGCGTCTTCCAGTCGTCCCCGAGCTCGGCCACGGTGCGTGTCTCGCCGGCGGGGACGAAGATGGGGTCGTAGCCGAAGCCTCCGTGCCCGCGCGGCGGCCCCGAGATCGTGCCCTCGAGGGTGCCCTCGGCGACCTTCTCCTCCCCGTCCGGGCCGATCGCCACGATCACGCAGACGTAGCGAGCGCCCCTGTCCTCGACGTGCTCGAGCTCCCGGAGCAGGCGGGTCACGCCGTCCGCCGCCCAGCGGGCCGACTCGATGCCGGGCCGGCCGCCCAGGCCGGCCGCCTCGATCCCGGAGTCCTCTCCGAGCGACCACTCGCCGGGCGCGACGTGCGCCCGGCCGAACAGCGCCTTCGCACGCGCGTTGTCCGCGTAGCTCGCGCCGGCCTCCGGCGGGAAGTCGCTCTGCCGGAGCAGCTCGATCGACCAGCCCGGGAGGGCCCGCCGCAGCTCGCCCAGCTTGTGCGAGTTGCCGCTCGCGAGCCGTGCTCTCACGCCCGCGGCGCGGCGGCAGCGGCGGCCTGAGCGATCCCGAGCTCGTCGATGCCGACCGCGGCGAGGTCGAGCAGCTCGTCGAGCAACGGGCGCGAGAACGGGTCGCGCTCCGCCGTCGCCTGCACCTCGACGAGGCGGCCGTCACCCGTCATCACGACGTTCATGTCGGTCTCTGCGTTCGAGTCCTCCGGGTAGTCCAGGTCGAGCACCGCCCCGCCGTCGACGACACCGACGGAGACCGCCGCGATCGACGCGGGCAACGCCTTCGACAGCCCGAAGCGGTCGAGGGCCCGGAAGGCGGCCACGTAGGCGCCGGTGATCGCGGCGCAGCGCGTGCCGCCGTCGGCCTGCAGCACGTCGCAGTCGAGCCAGAGCGTCCGCTCGCCGAGCGCCTCGAAGTCGCAGACCGCCCGCAGCGCCCGGCCGATCAGCCGCTGGATCTCGACGGTGCGTCCGTCGGGCCTGCCGCGCGAGACACCCCGCTGTGTGCGCTCGCCGGTGGCGGCGGGCAGCATCGAGTACTCGGCCGTCATCCAGCCGCGGCCCTTGCCCCGCAGCCAGCGGGGGATCTCCTCCTCGATCATGGCGGTGCAGAGCACGCGCGTCTTCCCCTGCGACCACAGCACGCAGCCGTGCGGCTGCTCGAGGAAGTCCGGCAGCACGTCGAGCGTGCGCAGCTGATCGGGCCGCCGCCCGTCGTGGCGGCTCATGCCGCCGCCTGCTCCAGCTCGGCGACCGCGATCCGCTCCACCTCGCTGATCGGCAGCTGCAGGAAGCGGCTGCCCATGGCGCGGAACGCCTCGGTGTCGCCGGTCGTGAGGAAGCGGTACGAGCCTTCCCGGGCCGGATCGTTCTCGATCCCCTTGCCGGCCAGGGTCTCGCCGACCTCGCGGGCCGTCTCGTCGGCCGAGAACACGAGTGTGACGCCCCGGCCGAACACGCGCTGGAAGATGGGGCGGATCAGCGGGTAGTGGGTGCAGCCGAGCACGACCGTGTCCACACCCGCCTGCTTCAGCGGCGCCGCCACCTCGCGCACCGCCTCGACCGTCTCGACGCCGAACGGGTCGTCTCCCTCGATCAGCGGCACGAGCCGCGGGCACGCCACGGGGAACACCTGGACGCCGGCGTCGAGCGTGCCGATCAGCGCCTCGTAGCGCCCGCTCGCGACCGTCGCCTCCGTCGCGAGCAGTCCCACGCGACGGTTGCGCGTCACGCGCACGGCGGCGTGCGCCTCCGGCTGGATCACGCCCACGACCGGGACGGACAACGTCCGCTGGAGGTCGGGGAGCGCCGCCGCGGTGGCCGAGTTGCAGGCAGCGACGACGAGCTTCACGCCCTGGCCTTCCAGATACCCGGCGATCTCGCCGGCAAAGCGGCGGATCTCGTCGAGCGGCCGGGGGCCGTACGGGAGCCGGGCCCCGTCGCCCAGGTAGACGAAGTCCTCGTGGGGCATCGTCACCAGGCACTCGTGCAGAACGGTCAGCCCGCCGGCGCCGGAGTCGAACACGCCGATCGGGCGGGAATCCATGCGGGGGATTGTAGGGGCGCCCGCGCCGGCGGGAGACGACCCGGCATCGGCTACCCTTCCGCGTCGTGGCCCGGACCTGGACAGCGGCGATCGTGGCTGCACTGGCCGTGCTCGCTCTGGCCGGCCCCGCAGCCGCGTTCTCGCGGCAGGAGGTGACGATCACCTCGACGGACGGCACGCCGCTCGCGGCGACGTTGTTCCTGCCGGACGGCCCCGCCCCGGCAGGGGGACGGCCGGCCGTCGTCTTCATGCACGGCCTCGGCGGCGACCGCGCCGGCATGAACGCGATCGCGCAGACGATGGGGGTCGTCGGCGAGCAGTACGCCGTGCTGACCTTCGACGCCCGCGGTCACGGCGCCTCCGGCGGCCTGATCGGGATCGACGGGCCGAAGGAGATCGCGGACGTGAAGGCCGTGTTCGCCTGGCTCGCGGTGCGGCCCGACGTGGCGGACGCGAAGATCGGCGCCTGGGGCATCTCGCTGGGCGGGGGGGCCGCGTTGAACTCGCTGGCGGCAGGCGTCCCCTGGGGCGCCGTCGAGGCGGTCGAGACCTGGACGAACCTGCAGAGCGCGCTCCTGCCGCAGGGCCTCGCGAAGAGCGGCGTGATCGCCGGCTTCCTCGGCGCTCTCGATCCGGCGCGCATCGACCCGACGCTGTTGGCGGTGCGCGACGCCGCCTACTCCGGCCGCCTCGCGGGCGTGCCCGAGTTCGCCGCGGCGCGCTCGTCGCTCGCGGGCCTGCAGGGACTGACGACGCCCGTCTTCCTGATGCAGGGGCGGCGCGACTTCGCCTTCGGCCTGGGGCAGGCGCTGCAGGCCTATCGCGCGCTGGCGGGGCCGAAGCGCCTCTGGCTCGGGCTCCACGGCCACGCGCCGTCGACGTTCCCCGCCGCCGACTCGGACGCCATGCTCGCCGAGGGGAAGCAGTGGTTCGACCGCTGGCTGGCCGGCGCGGCGAACGGCATCGACCTCTCCAAGCCGGTCGCGCTCGCACCCGAGAGCTGGAGTGGGCAGCCCGTGCGCCTGGACGCCCCACCGCAGCCCGTGGGGCGCGTGATCCGGCTCGGCGGCAACGCCACGATCACGCCGGCCGGAAAGGTGCAGCGCAGCTCCGCCGCCCTGCGGAGCCCGCTCGAGGTGTTCGGAGCGCCCAGGGTGACCGTCACGGTCGACCCCACCCCCACATGGACGCGCCTCGTCGCCGTCCTCTCGGCGCGCACTCCCGCCGGCCGGGAGATCGTCATCGGCGGCGGCGGCGTGCCGCTCGTGGCGAAGAAGAAGCGTGTCACGATCCAGCTCACGAGCCAGGCCACCTTCGTGCCCGCAGGCTCGACGGTGACGCTCACGCTCGGCTCGTCGTCGCTCGCGCAGAACGCCGGCAACCTGCTCTATCTCGACCTGCCGTTCGGCCCCGGCGCTCGCATCTCCGTCGGCCAGGCGACGCTCCGAATCCCCGCCCTCCGCAATCCGGTGTCGCGGTGAGGCTCGGCCTGCTGGCAGCGGTTGCGCTCGTGCTGGCCGCGGCCGCCGGTGCGTCGTTGCGGGCGGATCCCGGCGTCACGCCGACGACGATCGTGCTGGGCGGCACCGTGCCCCTCTCCGGCGAGGCCGCCGCTTTCGGCGCGGTCGGGCCGGGCGCCAAGGCGTACTTCGACTACGTCAACGCGAAGGGCGGCGTCAACGGCCGCAAGATCGACTACCGCTACTACGACGACGGCTACAACCCGTCCCAGACCGTGCAGCTGACCCGCAAGCTCGTCGAACAGGACAAGGTCTTCGCCGTGTTCAACTCGGTCGGGACGAACAACAACCTCGCCATCCGCGACTACCTGAACGCGAACAAGGTGCCGCAGCTCTTCGTCGGCGACGGCTCCGACGCGCTCGCCGCGCCCGGCAGGTTCCCGTGGACGATGGGCTTCCTGCAGAGCTACCGGGGCGAGGGCGCCGTCTACGGACGGGCTATCGCGAAGAAGCAGCCGCGCGCCAGGATCGCCGTGCTGCTCGAGAACACGGAGCTCGGCAAGGACATGACGCGCGGCCTCTCCCGTGCGATCGCGGGCAAGGGACCGAAGGTGATCGCGTCCGAGCCGTACGAGTACACCGCCTCCGACGTCGCCTCCCAGATCGCGAAGCTGAAGGCCTCGGGCGCCGACACGCTGATGCTGTTCGCGACGCCGAAGTTCATGATCCAGGGCATCGTGGCCGCGCACAAGCTGGGCTGGAAGCCGCAGGTGTACATCGCCTCGGTGTCGATCGAGCCGACGATCATGGAGATCGCCCGCGCGAACGCGCCCGAGCTGACGAGGGGTGCGCTCTCGATCGCCTTCGTGAAGAACCCGAACGACCCGGTGTGGGCGAAGGACCCCGTCGTCGCCCTCTATCGCTCCATCCTGAAGCGGTACGCGCCCTCCGCGCGGCCGACGGACGTCTACAACTGGTACGGGATGACGGTCGCCTGGACGATGGTGGAGGCTCTGAAGCAGGCCGGCCCGAGCCTCACGCGCGCCGGCCTGTTGCAGGCCGCGCAGAGCCTGAACGTGACCAGCAACCCGTTCCTGTTGCCGGGGATCGCGATCCGGACGAGCCGCACGAACTATTTCCCGCTCGCGAACGTCTACCTCTACCGCTACGACAACAAGCAGTGGGTACGCTCGAGCCCGCTGCTGGCGGCGCGCTGAGCGCCTCTCGAGCATGATCCCGTTCCGCACGATCACAGGAGGACGACAGATGACACGCAGCATCCGCCTCGCGGTGCTCGCGCTCGCCTCGCTCGGCGTGCTCGCCTTCGCGGGCAGCGCCTTCGCGGCGTACACGACGCCCACCCTCAAGGTCACCCAGGTCGGCCCGAAGACCACCATCTCGGTGACGCAGGCGCAGACCGACGACGCCACCGCGGCCGCGAACATCTACGCCCCAACCGGCACGACGGCGACGCTCGGCCAGGCGCCGGGCACGACCCTCGGCACGGTCACCGCGCAGGTGACGGCACTGGCGCTCGGCGGGGCACTGCTGCCGCTCACGGGTGAGATCAAGGTCGCGCCTCCCGGCGCGGTCGCCGCTGCCTCGCAGCAGGCCTGCATCCAGGCTGCGACGCCGGCCGCCACCTGGCTGATGGTGCTGCAGGCCGCAGGTCAGACGCTGAACGTGCCGATGTACGTCGTCACGACGACCGGCACCGAGACGGGGCTCGGCCCCGTGAAGATCGTCGTCTGCCTGCCGCCGCCGGACGTGCCGGTGGACAAGGGCGGCGCCACGTTCGGCGCAAAGCTGTTCAACGCCGAGTTCTCGGTCAGCGGCGTGTTCAACCCGCTCGCCGCGGGCGCGTGGGTCGCGATCTGGACGCCGTACACGGCTTTGATCGGCCAGGTCAACGCGGCGGCCTCGGTGGCCACGCCGGCAGCGATCGCCCCCGGCGCGCTGACGGCCAAGGCGGCGAAGTCCGGCCTGGTGAAGACGAAGGTGTCCGGCAAGGTGACCCAGGGCGGCCAGGGCTTCGGCGGCGCCACGGTCGAGATCTGGGCCGGGCTGACGAAGGGCGGGCTGAAGAAGGTCGCGAAGACCTCGACGAAGGCGGACGGCAGCTACACGTTCACCTACGGGAAGCGGGCCGTCTTCTTCCGCACCCGCACCGTCGTCGCGGGCCGGGCGGCCGCTCCCGTGTGCGCCCTCTTCGCTGGCAAGCTGCCCGTCCCGTGCGTGAACCCGACCGTGAACGGCTTCACGGCGCTGAGCGCGATCGCACGCCGCGCGTAAGGGGGAGGCGTGCGCTCCCGCGCACGCCGGCCCCGGGATAGAGGACACGAGGAGAGGGCGCCGCGAGGCGCCCTCTCTCTATCGTCTCGCTGATGACGGCGACCGTCCGCCTCGGCACCTGCAGCTTCGCCGACGAGGGCCTGCTCAAGGCGTGGTATCCGCGCGGCGTCTCGACGGCCGAGAAGCGGCTCCGCTACTACGCCGAGCGCTTCGACGTGGTCGAGGTCGACTCGCCCTTCTACGCGCTACCCGACCCGGACGTGACCCGGCGCTGGGCCGAGCGCACGCCTGCGCACTTCACCTTCCACGTGAAGGCGGGGGCGGCCATGACCTGGCACGAGGGAGAGCCGACCGACGCGGCGTTCGCCCAGTTCCGCGGCGCGGTCGAGCCGCTCGAGCTGTCGGGGAAGCTGCGCGGCGTGCTGCTGCAGTACCACCCACGCTTCGTCAAGTCGAGGGCCGCGAAGGAGGAGCTGGCGCGCGCCCGCGGGCGCCTGGAGCCCCTCGTGCCGCTCGTCGAGTTCCGTCACCGCTCCTGGCTCGAGCAGGCGGAGCGCCGGGACACGCTCGACTTCCTGGAGCGGCACGGGCTCGCGTACGTCTCGGTGGACGCCCCGGCCACGAAGGCGTCGAACGTGATGCCGCGCGTGGAGGCGGCAACCCACGCGGTCTCGGTGATCCGCTTCCACGGGCGCAACACGAAGACGTGGAACATCCGTGGCGGCAGCGCCGCCGACCGCTTCGACTGGATGTACTC
>DAIOGR010000022.1:12636-15246 GCA_036745155.1 Gaiella sp. | reverse complement strand
TTCCTGCCGCGCTGGTGGTCGCACCGGATCGCCGACCAGGCGAACGGCAGCTTCACGAACGGCATCGGGCTCGGGCTCTTCTACGGCTTCGCCTTCACGCTGCTCGCCCTCGTCGTCCTGTGGTTCGGGGTGCGCAGGGTCACGAGCTGGAAGGGCCGGCTGATCCTGCTCGGCGCGGCCATCCTCGTCGCCTCGCCCAACCTGCTCACCCTCAGCGTCGTGCTCGGCCCGGGCGGCGCGGCGCACGCCGGCGAGCGCACCCTCGACGTGGACGCGCCCGGCTTCCGCAACAGCAGCCTGATCGGTGCGGTCGTGGCCGCGCTCGTCGTCTTCTCCGTCGGACTGCTGCTCCGCTCGCGCCGCCGCTCCAAGGAGGACGCGGCCGCACTCCGCAAGCAGCTCGAAGCGGCAAAGCGCCCGCCCGACTCCCCGTAGGGGCGAGACGCACCTCGCCCCGGGGCGCAGGCCCGGCCCCTACGAGACCTCCGAGCCCCCGAGCAGCACGCGCTGCACGGCGAAGTCGTCGTCGAGCACGACGAGGTCGGCTGCCGCTCCCGGGCGCAGCACCGCGACGTCGTCTGCGAGCCCCAGCACCCGGGCGGGCGTCCGGGTGGCGGCGTCGACGGCCTCGACGATCGGGACGCCGAGCTCGACGAGGAGCCGCAACCCCCAGGCGAGCGGGCGGACGGCACCCGCGAGCGTCTCGTCCTCCAGCCGCGAGACGCCGTTTTCGACGGTGACCTCGACGGTGCCCAACCGGTAGGTGCCGTCGCCGAGCCCGGCTGCGGCGATCGCGTCCGAGACGAGCGCGACGCGGCCGCGCGCGGCGCGCCAGGCGGTGAGCAGCGCCTCCGGCGCCACGTGCACGCCGTCGGCGATCAACTGCACGACCACGTCCGCCCGCGAGAGCGCGGCGCCGACCACACCAGGATCGCGCGGCGCGAACGGCCGCATCGCGTTGAACAGGTGCGTGACGGTGCGCACGCCCTGGTCGAAGGCAGCGTGCGCGAACGGCGCCGTCGCATCCGTGTGGCCGAGCGAGACGGTCACCCCCTTCGCCAGCAGCCCGTCGATCGTCTCGTGCGCCCGCTCCAGCTCCGGAGCGACGGTGACCATCGTGACGGGACACCCGCACAGCAGGAAGGACGCGAGCAGATCGAGATCGGGCGCCCGCAGCCACTCTCGCGGATGCGCGCCGGCACGCTCCGCTGCGAGAAAGGGGCCCTCGAGATGCGCGCCGAGGATCCGGGCGCCGCGGTCTGTCGACGCTTCGCCGATCGTGGCGAGCGCGAGACGGGTCAGCTCGGGCGGCGCGGTGATGAGCGTGGGCTGATACCAGAGCACGCCGCTGCGGGCGAGCGCCCGGCCGACGGCCGTGACGTCCTCGGCCGTGGCGTGGAGCAGGTCGACGCCGGCGTAGCCGTTCACCTGAAGGTCGACGAGCCCCGGCACAGCCAGGCCCGAGCCGCCGCCCCTGAGCCCCACGGCTGCCACCAGCCCATCCGCAACGTCGACGTCGCCGCGCACGAGCGTGCCATCCACCACGGCGGCCGCGACACCGAGCCTCATGCGCCTAGAGTACGCACCGCCGGAGGCCGGTTGAATCGGCCGGCCGCGGGTGCTAGCGTCGGCGGGTCGGTCTAGACGGCTAGACGACCTCGGAGTCCGTGCCAACGACCTCGCCATTCGACCTGACAGGACGCGTCGCCGTGGTGACGGGCGCCTCCAGCGGCATCGGCCGTGCGATCGCGCTCGCGCTCGGGGCCGCCGGCGCCGACGTGGCGGGGCTCTCACTCGACGACGGCGCCGAGACACGCGCTGCGCTCGAGCGACTCGGTCGCCGCTCCGTGCAGCTCGTCGGCAATACGGGCTCGCCCGCCGACGTCGAGCGCCTCGCCGACGCCGCCGTGTCCGAGCTGGGCGGCCTCCACGTCTGGGTCAACAACGCCGCGCGGCTGCTCGTGCGCCCCTTCCTGGAGACGAGTGAGGACGACTGGCGCGACGTGCTGGCGCCGAATCTCTTCGGGTACGTGTGGGGTTGTCGCGCGGCCGCCCGGCGGATGGCGGCGAGCGGTGGCGGCCGCATCGTCAACGTCAGCTCGGCCGCCGACATCCAGCCGCTCGCCGACCTCTCGGCCTACATCACCGCGAAAGGCGGCATCGTCGCCCTGACCAAGACGCTGGCCGTCGAGCTCGCCCCCCTCGGCATCACCGTCAACGCGCTCGCGCCGGGCGCGACGGACACGCCCCTGAACAAGCAGGCTTACACACCGGCCGTCCGCGCCGCCTACGGCCGGCGGATCCCGCTCGGCCGAATCGCGAGCCCCGAGGAGGTGGCGGATGCCGCCGTCTTCCTCGCGTCGGACGCCTCACGCTACGTCACCGGACACGAGCTGCTGGTCGACGGAGGCCTGACCCTCAACGGCTCCGTCGGCCACGCGACCACGTGATGGCCGCCCGGACGTTCGTCCCGCGCTACTACGAGATCGAGCAGGTGCTGCGTGCCCGCATCTCCAACCTCGAGCCCGATGCCCCGTTGCCCTCCGACGCCGAGCTGTGCCGCGAGTTCAACGTCAGCCGGATGACGGCGCGCAACGCGGTGCAGCGACT
>DAIOGR010000022.1:0-12536 GCA_036745155.1 Gaiella sp. | reverse complement strand
GAGGCCCTGTTGCTCGACGTCCCCGAGGGATCGCCGCTTCTCGTCGAGAGACGTGTCATTCTCGACCAGAACGACATGCCCCTGGAGACGACAGAGACCCGCTATGCCTCGGGCCGCTATGCGCTGGATGTGGAGTTCCACGTCGAGCAGCCGGAGCGGCCGGCGTGATCGACGCGGCGCGACGCGCCGGCCTCGATCCGCTCGCGAGCGCGGTGCACTCGGTCGTCGCGGAGGGGCCGGCTGCCGGCTGCCGGGCGATCGACGTGCGCGCCCTCGGCGGCATCGACCTGCGCGTGCTGCCTGACCGCGGCCTGGACGTCGGCGGCGCGTGGTTCCGCGGCCTCCCGCTCGCCTGGATCTCCGAGCACGGCGAGTGCGCCCCGCTCCCGGCCGACGAGCTGACGGCGAGCCGCTGGAGCGACTGCTGGGGCGGCGGGCTCGTCACCACCTGCGGCCTCTCCAACGTGGGCGCCCCGTCCGAGGGGCACGGGCTCCACGGCACCTTCACCGCCCGGGCCGCGAGCGACGTGCACGCCGAGCCCTCCGAGGCCGACATCACCCTCACCGGTGTCGTCTCGGATCCACCCTTCAGGCTGTCGCGGCGCATCGTCACCTCGGTCGGCACAGGTGCCCTCCGCATCGACGATCGGGTGGTCAACGAGAGCGAGTGGACGGCCGCGGCGCCGATGCTCTACCACGTCAACCTCGGCGCCCCGCTCTGGGACGCAGGCTCGTGGATCGAGACCGATGCCGGCGAGACGGTGCCGCGGGACGACGACGCGGCGGCCGCGCTCGACGCCTGGGACGAGGCGCCCACGCCGCTGGAGCAGGCCCCGGAGCGCGTCTTCGAGCACGTCGGGGCGACCTGGGCGCGAGTCACCAGCCCGGGTGCGAAGCTCGAGCTGACGGTGCGCTCGTCCATGCCGCGGCTCTGGCAGTGGGTGCAACCCGAGCGCGGCACGTACGCGCTCGCGCTCGAGCCGTCCAACTGCTCCGTGCTCGGTCGCGAGGCAGACATCGCCGCAGGCGCCATGCCGTTCCTCGACCCGGGCGAGACCCGGCACTCCTGGCTCTCCATCGAAGTGAGGTCGATCGCATGACCGAGATCAGCGGCCTGCGGGCAGGTGTGGTCGGCACCGGGTTCGTCGGCGTCGTGCACGTGCAGGCGCTGCGCCTGCTCGGGGTCGACGTCGCGGGCGTCGTCGGCTCGTCGCCCGAGCGCGCCGCGGCGAAGGGGATCGCGCCTGTCTTCCCGTCGCTCGAGGCGCTCCTGGCCGACGACTCGGTCGACGTCGTCCACCTGACGACGCCCAACCACCTGCACCACCCGCAGGTCAAGCAGGTGCTGGCGGCGGGGAAGCACGTCGTCTGCGAGAAGCCCCTGGCGATGACGTCGCAGGAGTCGGCCGAGCTCGTCGGGCTGGCAGAGGCGAGCGGCCTCGTCCACTGCACGAACTTCAACCTGCGCTTCTTCCCGCTCGTCCACGAGGCCCGAGCCAGGGTGCGAGCCGGTGAGGTCGGCGACGTCTGGAACGTCCACGGCGGGTACCTGCAGGACTGGCTCCTCTACCCGACGGACTGGAACTGGCGGCTCGAGCCCGGCAAGGGGGGATCGCTGCGCGCGATCGGCGACATCGGCTCCCACTGGATGGACATGGCCCAGTTCGTCAGCGGGCAGCACATCGTGGAGGTGTGCGCCGACCTCCACACCACGATCCCGGTGCGGCGGCGGCCGCTCGGCGAGGTGGAGACCTTCTCCGCCGCGGCCGACGTCGAGCGTGAGGACGTCGCGATGACGACCGAGGACATGGGCCACGTGCTCGTGCGCTTCGACGGCGGCGCGCGCGGCGCCTTCAAGGTCTCGCAGGGCAGCGCCGGGCGCAAGAACTACCTGCACGTCGAGGTCGACGGCTCGGAGGCGGCGCTCGCCTGGAACGCCGAGCGCCACGAGGAGCTGTGGCTCGGCCGCCGCGACGAGCCGAACTGCGTCCTGCAGCGAAACGCGGCGCTGATGCTGCCGGACGCGGCGTCCCGCACGTCGCTCCCCGCCGGGCACGCCGAGGGCTGGGTGGACACGTTCAGGGAGCTGTACCGCGCCGTGTACACGGCCGTCGCGGCAGGCGGCCCACCGGCCGAGCCCGACTACCCGACGTTCGCGGACGGGCACCGGGCGAACGTCCTTGGAGACGCCATCGCCAGGTCGAACGAGACGCGCGCCTGGGTTCAGGTACCGACAACGGAGGTGACGCCATGAAGCTCGGGCTGATGACGGCGGCGCTCCCCAGGCTGTCGCTCGCGCGCACGGCCGAGTGGGCGGCAGGGAACGGCTTCGACATGCTCGAGGTGGCCTGCTGGCCCGCGGCGGGAGGCGAGCGCCGCCGCTACGCAGGCGTGTCGCACATCGACGTCACACGGGTGGACGTGGACGTGGTGCACGCCCTGCTGCAGCGCCATCGTCTCGAGATCTCCTCGCTCGCCTACTACCCGAACAACCTCCACCCCGTCGCGTCGGAGCGCAAGGCAGCGAACGATCACCTCAGGAAGGTGATCGACGCGGCCGCGAAGCTCGGCGTGCCGACGGTCGGCACCTTCGTCGGCCGGGACAAGGGGAAGAACGTCCCCGACAACTTCAAGGAGTTCCGCAAGGTCTGGCCGCGACTCGTCGCCTACGCCGAGGAGCGCGGCGTGAACGTCGCGATCGAGAACTGCCCCATGATCTTCTCGAACGACGAGTGGCCGGGTGGAACCAACCTGGCCACGACTCCGGCGGTCTGGGACGAGATGTTCTCGATCATCCCGTCGCCGAGCTTCGGCCTCAACCTCGACCCGTCACACCTCGTCTGGCTGATGATCGACTACGAGCGCGTGGTGCGCGACTATGCCTCCCGGATCCTGCACGTGCACGCGAAGGACCTCGAAATCGACCGGGAGGGCCTCTACCGCCATGGCACGCTGTCGCTGGGCATGGGCTGGCAGGTACCGCGGCTCCCCGGGCTCGGGGAGGTGCGCTGGGACCGCTTCATCGCTGCGCTCTACCGGGCCGGCTACGACGGCGTCGTCTCGATCGAGCACGAGGACCGTGACTTCGAGCAGAGCGAGGAGCTCGTCAAGCGCGGCTTCCTGCTCAGCCGCGACGTGCTGCGGCCGTACCTGCACTAATCGACACGTGCACCGCGGGGGCAGGTTGCAGTGCGCCTGAACACAGCTGCCCCCGCTGTCTTCAAATCTTCTAAGATTGCCTGGCCTATGCCGTTCCAGGCGACTCCGCTGTACGTGGCCAAGGCGGCGCTGTTCCGCACGCTCGGCCACCCCGCACGCGTGCGGATCCTGGAGCTGCTCGGCGCCGGCGAGCTCTCGGTCGGCACCCTGCAGGAAGGGCTCGGCCTGGACTCCGGCGGCACGTCGCAGCACCTGGCGGCGCTCCGGCGCGTCGGTCTCGTCGAGTCGCGGCGCGAAGGCACGAGCGTGTACTACCGCGCCGCGGACGCGCAGGTGCTCGCGCTGCTCGAGGTCGGCCGCGCAGTGATCGCCCGTAATCTCACCGAGCAGCAATCGCTGCTCGAGGAGCTCGAGACCGAGTGATCTTCGTCCTGCTCGCCGGCCTCGTCGTGCTCGGAGTGGGTGCGGTCGCAGCGGCTGCGCCGGGAGCGTTCGCGACGGGGCTCCGGCTGCAGGCGGCCGGCGCGCTCGCGCTCGGGATTGCAGGCTTCTGGGCGCTCACCGACGGCGCCATCTGGGGAGCCTCTTTCACGAGCGTGCTGACCCCCCACTTCGGCGTCGACGCGCTCACCGGGCTCTTCCTCGGGACGCTGGGCCTGATCGCCTTCCCCGCGCTCGTGTTCGCCTCCGCGTACCTTCAGCCCACCGGCCCCGGCCGCGCCACCGGCCTTCTCACAGGAGCGTTCGTGCTCGCCCTCGCGGGTGTTCTCTGCGCGCGGGACGCGCTCACGTTCCTCTTCTTCTGGGAGCTGATGACGCTCGTACCGGCGGCGATCATCCTTGTCGGGGGATCCGATCAGGGTGCCCGCCGCTCGGTCTTCGTGTACGTCGCCATCACCCACATCGGCAGTGCCGGTGTGTGGGTCTCCCTGCTTCTGCTCGCCCGTGAGGGTGCGATCGGTGACGCGTCGGCGCTCGCCGACGGGTCGGGCGTCCAGGGTGTCGTCGCACTCGCCGCGATCATCGGATTCGGGACGAAGGCGGGCGTAATGCCCCTCCACACGTGGCTCCCGCGTGCCCATCCGATCGCCCCTGCGCACGTGTCGGCGCTGATGAGCGGGGTGATGATCAAGGTCGCGATGTACGGCCTGGTTCGTGTGCTCGTCGAGTGGCTCGGAGGGCCGCCCGTCTGGGTGGGGGCACTCGTGCTCGGGCTGGGGATGCTGTCGGCGGTCGGCGGCGTCACCTATGCACTGTTCAAGCACGAGCTCAAGCGGCTGCTCGCGTTCCATTCGATCGAGAACGTCGGCATCATCCTGCTCGGCATCGGCGCCTGCCTGCTGCTACGGGCACGGGGCGCCGACGAATGGGCGGCGTTCGCGCTCGCCGCCGCCCTCCTGCACACGGTCAACCATGCCGTCTTCAAGGCGCTCCTCTTTCTCGGCGCAGGGGCGTTCCAGAAGGCTGTGGGCACGCTCGAGCTCGATCGGCTCGGTGGCCTGCTGCGGCGCATGCCGTGGACCGGCGCAACGTTCCTCGTCGGAGCAGCAGCTATAGCCGGGCTGCCTCCTCTGAACGGGTTCGCCTCCGAGTGGCTCACGTTGCAGGCGCTCCTGCGCATACCCGCCTACGGGGGCGTGCTGGACGGCGTCCTCGGAGCGGCCGCCCTCGCGGGCCTGGCGGCGACGGCTGCGCTCGCCGTCTTTTGCTTCGTCAAGGTCGTCGGGCTGGTGCTGCTGGGGCCGCCCCGCCGGCACGAGTGTGAGGAAGCCACCGACCCACCGGGCCCGATGCGGTTCGGGCTCGCGTTCCTCGCCGCCACCTGCGTCGTACTCGGCATCGCCCCGGGCGTCCTCTTCTCGCAGCTCGTCGGCCTTGCCCCGTGGGCGTCGCCCGAGCCCGCACGGCCCGGCCTCTCACTCCCCACAACGGGCGGGTTGCCGACCACCGGCATCGCTGTCTTCCTGTTCCTGCTCGTGCCGCTCCTCTGGCTCTCGCGCGGGTCGCGCCGAGCGGCGCCGTCGCCGAGCTGGGCATCGGGACAGCCGCTCACGCCGGCACTCCTGTGGACGAGCGCCGGCTTCACGAAGCCCTTGCGTCTCGTGCTCGAGGCCGTCCTGCGGCCAGAGCGCGAGATCACCGTGCGGTCACACGGCGGCGTCGTGCAGGAGGTGAGCTACAGCGGGCGGGTGCCCCAACTCGCGGACGAATGGCTCTACCGGCCTGCCGCGCGCCACGCGCTCTCCGCCGCCCGCTGGGCGAGGCGCCTGCAGACCGGTCGTCTCGGTACGTACGTCGCCTACCTGATCGCGCTCGTCCTCGCCCTTCTCGTCTCGGTGCGGATCGGAATCCTCGGATGAGCGGCGCGACCGTGGCGGGAGGGATGGCACAGGTCGTCGGCGGGGTCGTGCTCGCTCCTCTCCTCCCCGGTCTCGTCCAGCACCTGAAGGCACGCTTGCAAGGCCGCCGCGGACCGACGCCCCTGCAGCCGTACCGCGAGTTGCGCCGACTGTGGGGCAAGAGCTCGATCGACGTCGAGGGGACGACGGCCGTCTACCGGCTCGCACCGCTCGTCGTGGTCGCCGCCCTGGCGGTGGCCATCCTGCTCGTGCCGGCCGCCGACCGCGCGCCCGGCTGGGGCGTCGGACACGACGCGCTTGCGCTCGCGGGGCTGCTCGCTCTCGCCCGCTTCGCCGTCGCCACCGCCTCCTGGGACGTGTCCAACGGCTTCTCGCTGCAGGGAGCAAGCCGAGACCTCACGCTCTCGGTCTTCATCGAGGCGGTGCTCGTGCTCGCGCTCGCAGTCGCAGCGCTCGTGACCGGAACCACCGACCTGCGGGGTGTCATCGCCGGCACCGCCGGAGGCGACGTCTGGTCGAGCCCGGCGCTCGCGCTGGGCGCCGCCGCTTTCGCGCTCGTCGTCATCGCGGAAACGGGGCGTCAGCCGGTCGACAACCCGGACACGCACCTCGAGCTCACGATGATCCACGAGGGCCCCTTGCTCGAGTACGGCGGGCGCGACCTGGCGTTCCTGCAATGGGGCGCGGCGGTGCGGCACTGGCTGGTGCTCGTGCTGATTGCGCAGGTGTTCCTCCCCCACCCCGAGGGCACCTGGTGGCAGCTCGCCCTTCTTCCAGCCTGGCTCGTCGTGCTGTGCGCGGCGCTTGCCCTCACGGAGACGATCCTGGCGAAGTCGAGGATCCTGATCGTGCCACGCCTGCTCGGCGTCGCGGCAATGGTCGCACTCCTCGGCATCGTCGCCTGGCTCGTGGAGAACGCGTGACAGCCGGCTTCAGTTGGGCGATGGTCGCCCTCGGCATCGGCGTCGTCGTCTTCCGGCGCCGATCGGTCGCCGTGGGCCTCGTCACGACACAGGCACTGCTCCTCGCTCTCGAGGCGCTCCGTGACGCGTCATCGGCGCGCGACGCCGCCGCCGCCCTGGCGCTCGGCGCACGCGGCGTCGCGCTCGCCGTCTTCTTCTGGCTGCTCGTGCACCGGACGCGCGAGACGCGCCCCGTTCGCGCCGGGACAGAGCCGCTCGCCCGGGGCGGGGCCGCCGTCGCGCTCGCCCTGGTACTGGTCTGGCTGATACCGGACCTCGGTCTGGATTCGGCGGCAGCCGAACGCTCAGCCCTCACGCTCGTGGCGCTCGGGCTCGTCACGGCTGCAACGCGCCGGGCGACCGTGTTCCAGGTACTTGGGATCGTCCTCGTCGAGAACGGCCTCGCGGTTGCAGCGCTCGCGCTACCGGGCAGCTCCTCGCTCGCGATCGAGATCGGCATCACGGTCGATCTGCTGCTGATCGCGGTCGTTGCCGGCGTGTTCCACGAGAGGATCTTCGCCGAGTTCGGCGCCGGCGACTCGGCGGCTCTCGGGAGCCTGCGTGGCTAACCGGGAGTGGCTCGCGGTCGCCGTGCTCGCCACGCCTGCGGCGGGGGTCGTGCTCTCGGCGCTCGTCCCGCAGCGTGCGCTCGCCCGCGTAGCGATGGTCACTGCGATCGCCGCCGGGTCCGTGTCGGCCACCCTTGCAACAGTCGCACTGGCAGACCCGGGGAGCCCGCAGCTCGGCCGTTGGATCGTCGTCGATGCAGCCGGAGGACTGCTCGTCGGGGTGATCGGCATCGTCGGCCTCGCAAGCACGCTCGTCTCGCCGCCGGTGCTCGGCCACGGCCACGGCTCGCTGTTCCGCCCGCTCCGCGCCGAACGCGTGTATTGGGTGACCCTGTTCGCCTTCTGGACGGTGCTGCTCGCCGTTCCGCTCGCCGCCAACCTCGGCGCCGCGTGGCTCGCGATCGAGGCGACGACTGCCGCCTCGGCACTCCTGGTCGGCTTCAGCGGCCGCGCCCGTGCGCTCGAGGCGGGCTGGAAGTACCTGATCCTGACGTCGCTCGGCCTCGGCGTCGCCCTGCTCGGGATCCTCGTGCTGACGGCAGCGGCCGGAGGGGGCGGGCTCGAGACGCTGACGTGGCGCTCACTGCCCCACGCGACGCTCGACCCGGACGTCACGCTCGTCGCCTACGTGCTGCTGCTCGCGGGACTCGCGGCGAAGATCGGCTGGGCGCCGGTGCACAACTGGCTGCCGGACGCGCACTCCGAGGCGCCCGCGCCCGTGTCGGCGCTCCTCTCGGCCGCACTCCTGCCGGCCGTCCTGCTCGTCGCGTGGCGCTCGCAGCAGGCGCTCGCTCCGACGATCGGCGCGCACACCGCCGGCAGCGTGCTCGTGGCGTTCGGACTGGTCTCCCTCGCCGTCGCGGTTCCCTTCCTCTGGCGCTCGCAGGCGTGGAAGCGGTTGCTCGCATACTCGAGCCTCGAGCACATGGGCGTGATCGCCCTCGGCATCGGCTTCGGCGGCCCGCTCGCCCTCGCCGGTGTGACTGTGCACATCGTCGGGCACGCGATCGCGAAGGCGCTCGGCTTCTACGCCGCGACCCCGCTGCTCGGACACGAGCCGCGCGCTTCCGGACACGCCGTGGGAGGCATCGGGAGAACACAGCCGGCGCTGGGCGCCTCGCTCGGCATCTCGCTCGGCGCGCTCGCCGGACTGCCCCCCTCGCCGCTGTTTGTGAGCGAGGTGCTGATCGTCGCGGGCGGCTTCCAGGCCGGCCGCCCCTGGGCAGCCGGCGCGGCCGCAATCCTGCTCGCGCTCGGCTTCCTTGGTCTTGCGCACGCGCTGATCGACACCGTGATCGGCAAGCCTCGTCGCCGCGACCGCGACGCCGCTCCCGGGCTCCGCGCCGTCACGGCGCTGACCGCGGTTGCGGTGGCGGCGCTGCTCGCTCTCACCGTCGCAGCGCTCTGGCTGCCGGGCTCGGGCATCGTCGACGGGTTGCTACGAGGGCTGGCGTGAGCGCCCCGCTCCGCGACGGGACGACGTACCGCGAGGCCGTAGCGGCAGCGCTTGCCGACGGTTGGAGCTTCGCAGGGCTCCACGCCACGCGGAGCGGCGACGTCCCGGCCGTACGCACCCTGCTCGTCTCCAGATCCGGCGACGTCTGCCTCGAGAGCGTGGAGGCCGGCAATGGCAGCGTGCCGACCATCGTCGACCTGGCCCCGGCTGCCGGCTGGGACGAGCGTGAGGCACGCGACCTCTACGGGATCGCGTTCGACGGCCACGAGCCGCTGCGCCCGCTGGTCGACCACGACGTGCCCCTGGAGCACTTCGCGACGAGCGTCCGCGGGCGCGACGCCTACCAGGTCGCCGTCGGCCCGATCCACGCAGGGGTGATCGAGTCCGGCCACTTCCGCTTCCACGTGGTCGGCGACCGGATCTTGCATGTCGACGCGCGGCTCTTCCACAAGCACAGGGGAATCGAGCGTGCATGCGAGGGCCTCCCACTCGCGTACGGCGTCCGCACCCTAGCCCGCGCCTGTGCGGGTTGCTGGGTGACCAATGCTGTTGCGTATGCCCACGCGTGCGAGCAGCTGCTCGGCCAGCAGCCCACGCCCGAGGTGGCCCGGGCCCGCACGATCCTGCTCGAGCTCGAGCGGGTCTGGAACACGCTGAACGACATCGGCGCCATGTGCGCCGGGGTCGGGCTCGCCGCCGGCAACAATCGCTTCCTCGCGCTCACCGACGAGGCGAGGAGCCTCAATGCACTCCTCACAGGGCATCGCTTCCTGTTCGGATCAGTCGCGGTCGGAGGCAGCGACCTGGGACTGGACGTTCACGCGACGGCCGCCGCCAGGGAGACTCTCACGCGGATCCGCAGGGGCTCCTCGCGCGCTTGGCGCGAGCTCCTGTTCAACGGCTCGTTCATGGATCGCATGTCGGACATCGGCGTGGTGGACGCGGAGACGGCACGGTCGCTCGGGGTCGTCGGCCCGGCGGCACGAGCGGCGGGCCTGCTGGAGGACGTACGGGAAACGAGCCCATTGCTCGCGTACGAGGGTTTCGAGACGGCGGCTCTGCGCCGGCAGGTGGGTGACGTGCAGGCTCGTCTCGAGCAGCGGGCACTCGAGCTGTTGCCGTGCCTCGACATCCTCGACCGCCTGCTCAGCGGGCCGGTGCGACCCGCCGCGAACGAGCATGGTGGGCCGGAGTCCCCAATCGGCGTCGGCCGCGTAGAGAGCCCTCGAGGCGCGACCGCGTGTGTCGTCGAGCGCGACGGCGATCGCATCGCGCGCCTCAGGCTGCGCACGGGCTCGTACGCGAACTGGCCCGCCGTCGCCTCCGCGGCTGCCGACAACCTGCTGCCCGACTTCCCGCTCATCAACAAGAGCTTCGAGCTCTGCTACGCCTGCGTCGACCGCTGATGCTGACCCTGCTCCGTGATTTGAGGAAGCTGCGCCGGGTGACGGCGCTGTCGGCGCCCGACCGCGGGCGCTCGCTGGCGCTCCGGCACGTGGACTGCGGCTCGTGCAACGGGTGCGAGCACGAGCTCACTCTGGCGTCGGGGCCGACGGTCGACATGGCCCGGTTCGGGCTCGGCATCGTCGCCTCTCCGCGACACGCCGACGTGCTGCTCGTGACCGGGCCGGTCACGACCCGCATGCGCGAGGCGCTGCTGATCGCCTATGCAGCGATGCCGGAGCCGCGTCGGGTGGCTGCGCTCGGAGACTGTGCCCTCGGTGTGGACGTGCTCGGCTCGGACGACCAGATCGTGGGGCCTGTCGAGTCCGTGCTCCCTGTCGACCTGCGTATCCCGGGCTGCCCGCCCACTCCGGACGCGATCGCAGCCGCACTGCTCGCGCTGGTCGACGCGACTACGACCGCACGGCGCTGACGAGTGCCCGTGCCGCGGCACCGACGTCCGGCGCCTTCGTCAGCGAAGAGCCGACGCCGACGGCGACCGCTCCCGCCCGCAGGAACTCCGCGGCGTTCGTGACGTCGACGCCGCCCGTGGCCATGAGCGGCACGTCGTGCAACAGCGCCGCCAGCTCCCTGACGTAGCGGGGACCACCGAGGCTGGCAGGGAAGAGCTTCACCATGGCGGCGCCGGCACGCCAGGCGGCCTCGACCTCGGACGGCGTGAGCGCGCCGGGGATCACCGGGGTTCGAAGCGCGAGGCACTGCTCGACGACAGCGGGCACGAACGCCGGCCCTACGCATGCCTCGGCGCCGGCAGCGATCGCGGCGGCTGCCTCGGCCGCGGTGCGTACCGTGCCCGCGAGCACCGTCACGCCCTCTCGCTCGCGCAGACGCGCGATCGTGTCGAGCGCGCCGTCGGAGTCGAGGGTGACCTCGAGCACGACGATGCCCGCCTCGACGAGCCGGTCGACGACACGGTCGAAGTCGGCCACGCGCCGCAGCACGGCCACCAGCCGCTCGGCACGGATCCGCTCGACCGCGTCCATCTGCCGTACCCTACGCGAGCGCTCGAGCGGCCCCGGCGACGGCGGCGATCGTCTCGTCGATCTCTTCGTCGCCGTGCGCCAGCGAGACGAACCAGCGCCCGAGCGCGTACCGGTGCGCGTAGACACCACGGCGCGCGAGCTCGTCGCAGAAGGTCGTGTACAGGCCGGCCGGCTGGAGCGCTGCAGCCTTGTTGACGTCGCGAGGCTCGTCGGGCGGCCGGGTGGCCAGGAACGGCTGCAACATCGAGCCGGCTCGGCGCACGTGGCCGGGCACGCCGGCGGCACGGAAGCCCGCCTCGATCCCCTCCGCAAGTCGTGCCGAGCGCAGCTCGAGCTCGTCATAGAGGCCTCGCTCCGAAGCGATGCGGTGGAGAACGGCTCCCGAGGCGGCGAGCGCGGCCGGCGAGCCGGTGGTGGTGCCGCCGTGGAGGACACGGTTCTCGGACTCCCAGCGCATGAGCTCCCGCGAGGCGCCGAAGGCCGCAACGGCCATGCCGCCTCCGATGATCTTGCCGAGCGTCGTGATGTCCGGCGTGACGCCGTAGCGCTCCTGCGCGCCGCCCGGGGCGAGGCGAAAGCCCGTCATCACCTCGTCGAAGATGACCAGCGCGCCCCGTTCGCGGGTCGCACGGCAGAGGTGCTCGAGAAAGCCCGCCCCGGGGGCGAGCACACCGCCGGAGCCGGGCACGACCTCGCAGATCACGGCGGCAACGCGATTGCCGGCCGCCGCGAGTGCCTCGTCGAGGGCCGCCTCGTCGTTCCAGGGCACCGTCCACAGGCTCTCCATCGCGCCCGGCGGCACGCCGGCCGAGTCGGGTCGAGAGGGTCGGGCGGCGGAGGCGGGGCCGATACCGGCGCCCAGGTGGTCGGCCCAGCCGTGGTAGTGGCCCTCGAACTTGAGCACGAGGTCTCGCCCCGTCGCAGCACGCGCAAGCCGGACTGCTGCCTGGGTCGCCTCCGTGCCCGAGCTTGCGAAGCGAAGCTGCTCGATGCCCGGCACGAGCATCGCCACGAGCTCCGCGACCTCGCCGGCGAGCCGGTGGGGGAACGCGATGTGCAGCCCGAGCTGCTCCACCGTCTCGCCTACCGCCTCCCAGACGAACCCGGGCGCATGCCCGAACAGGTTGACGCCGTAGCCCATGCAGTAGTCGAGGTACTCGCGGCCGTCGACGTCGCGGATGCGCGCACCCGCGGCGTGCTCGATCACGAGCTCCTGGCCCGCGCGCAAGCGAGCGTAGCTCGACTCGCCGCCGGCGACATGCCGTGCGATCTCGGCGAAAGCGGCGCGGGAGCGGGCTCCCCCGGTCGACGTGTGCGTCATGCCGTCAGTCTCACACGCACGGACAGGCGGCCGCGCGCACACGGCGGCTACGTTGCGCCCATGCCCGCGTCGCTCTCTCCGCCCGTGGCGCCGCACCTCCTCGCCGTCGCCGACGCTGCCGCGATCGCCGCGTTCGCGGTGATCGGAATCGTGTCCCACACGGGCAGCGTCTCGTTGGCGGCGCTCGCCGAGGACGCAGTACCGCTACTGGCGGGATGGTTCGCAGCCGCGCTTGCCTTCCGGCTGTACGCCCGCAGGACGA
>DAIOGR010000021.1:0-15365 GCA_036745155.1 Gaiella sp. | reverse complement strand
ACTTCGAGAGCGGGAGCGACGGGACTCGAACCCGCGACCTCCGGCGTGACAGGCCGGCGTTCTAACCAACTGAACTACGCCCCCGTGGGCCGACGGATTGTAGCGACGTGCCCGCGGCCCGGTACGCACCTCCGCGCGGAGGCAACGGGCCGGCGGGCGCGAACGTCTCAGGGATGGCTCTCTTCGACCTGATCGCGCTCGGGCTCGTGATCCTGATGGCGCTCTCCGGCCTCCGACGCGGCTTCGTCGTCGGGGCGCTGTCGCTCGTCGGCCTCGTCGGCGGGGCGTACGTCGGCGGTCGCGTCGGCACCTCGGTGCTCGGCGCCGAGTACGCCCGCTGGCTGCCGCTCGTCTCGCTCGGCGGCGCGGCGCTCGGCGCCGGGATCGGCCAGTCGCTCGGCGTGATGGTCGGGCGCCATGTCCGCACGGGGCTCGTCGTGCTTCCGCCCCTGCGCCTGCTCGACCACGCCGGCGGCGCCGTCCTCGGCGGAGCGATCGCGCTTGCCCTCTGCTGGGCGGTCGGCGCCGTCCTCCTCTACCTGCCCGGGCAGACCGAGCTGCGCCGCTACGTGCAGGACTCGACCATTCTCACGACCCTCAACGAGCGCTTCCCGCCCGAGCGCCTGATCGACGAGCTCGCCCGCATCGACCCGTTCGGCGCCATTGCCGGCCCGACCGCAGGCGTCGAAGCCCCCGACCCGCGCATCCTCGAGAGCGCCGGCGTCAACACGGCCGCCCTCAGCGTCGTCCGCATCTTCGGCACCGCCTGTGGGCTCGGCATCGAAGGCTCCGGCTGGGTCGCGGCCCCGGACCTCGTCGTCACGAACGCCCACGTCGTCGCCGGCGTCAAGACACCGCACGTCGACCGCAACGACGGCGGCCGCCGGCTCGCCGCCAAGGTCGTCTCTTTCGACAGGGTGAACGACGTCGCCGTTCTCCGTGTCGCCGGGCTGAAAGGCCGCCCGCTCCGCCTCGTCGAGCCGAGCAAGGGGACGACCGGCGCACTGCTCGGCTACCCCGAGAACGGCCCCTACGTCGAGACCCCGGTGCGCGTCGGCAAGAAGGTGCCCCTGATCGGCCGGGACGCCTACGGGCGCTTCCCCACGAGCAGGGTCGTGACCACCATCCGCGGCGAGATCCGCAGCGGCAACTCCGGCGGCCCCGTCGTCGACGCGCGCGGACGCGTGCTCACGACCGCCTTCGCCCGCCGGGCCGGCGACGGCGGCGGGTACGGCGTGCCGACCGCATTCGTGCGCGAGGCGATCGCGCGGGCCGGCAGAAAGCCGGTCGACACGGCCTGCGTCGACCGCTGAGCGAACCTCACTCGCGCGGGACGATCCGCGCGGCGGCGAGTGGGCGCGGCGCACCGTCTTCGAGCCGCTCGGCACTCGCCGCCAGCGCCTCGCCCGCTGCGACGAGGCGGGTGCTGAGCTCGAGCGCCAGCTGCCGCTGCGCCTCACGCTCGAGGCGGTAGGCGTCGGGGCCCACGTCGTCACCGCGCCGCAGCAGCTCCTCGTAGGAGCGCTCGCCCGGGGCCGGCGGCTGCGTCCACGCCTGCGCCATCTCCTCGAGCAGCGTGCCGAGCGCCGCCGCCGAGGCGCGGTAGCGAACCCAGCGGTGGCTGTCCCACGACATTCCTCCCGCCGTGCCGGGCGTCTCCGCGAAGCGCTCCACGAGCAGCCGCGCCGCCTCCTGTCCTCGACGCGTCAACGCCTCGATCACGCGGGGCGGCATCGTCAGGTTCATGCCGCCCTCGTCCCCATCGGCGTGGACGTGAACGATGCGGTCGCGGTAGCCGGGCTGGCGCGCGAGGCCGGTGTCGACCCGGTTCTGCATCGTCCGCACGAGGCCGCTGACGAAGCCGACGAGGCGGCCGAGACCGGGCTGCGCGGGGAAGCGGTTCCAGCTCTCGAGCAGCCCACCGACGTTCGAGGACGGCAGGTACACGTTCTCGGCTTCGTCCTTCGACTTCGGATGGTCGGGATGGAAGTGGTCGAGATCGATCGCGAAGGTCGGGTGCGTCGGCAGGGCGGAGTCGAAGAAGTGCACCGGGAAGTTGCTCGAGATGCCCCCGTCCGAGAACCAGCACTGCTCCGGCTCGGGCCGCGCGCCCGGCGGTGGCTCCGCCCCCAGGGCGTCGTTGTTGCGCTTCAGCGTGCGGTCGAACGCCCACAGGGGCACCGCGCTGATCAGCAGCGGGAAGCTGAGGCTCATCCGGGCGGCCACGACCACGGGGAGGTCGTCCTCGGCGGGCAACGGCAGGCGCGGCAGCATTGCCTCGCGGATCCTCGCGGACGACTCGCCGCCGGCGGGCGGTGGGTGATCCTCGAGCCATTGCACCACCCGCTCGGGAAACAGCAGGCGCCACTCGTCGGGGTCGAAGAAGAACAGCCGGTCCGGCCACGGCAGGCGGTGCGGTCGCCGTTGCGTCAGGTTCGTCGTCACCATCGCGAGCTCGAGGCCCTGTGAGCGGAGCTCGCCGAACGTGAGCGGATCGCCGCCCGTCTTGCCCGCCAGGTCGTCGATCACGCCCGCGAGCCAGGGGGTCAGCGCCGGTGGGCTCCCGGGCCCCGCGGGCATGCCCGAGCAGAGCCCGAACCCGTTCGCCGTGATCCGCGCAGGCGCCGCGAGCACGATCCGGAGCACGAGCGCGAGCGCACCGCCGAGCAGAGCGAGCACGACCCCGGCGACCACGGCACCGGCGCGCAGCCAGCCGCTGCCGTGGGCGAGGAGCGCGAGGACGACGAGAGCGATCCCCGGCGCCGCTCCGACCAGCGGAGCGAGGGGGAAGCTGCGGAGCGCCGCTGCCAGCACGCGGCCCCACTTCGCGGCGCCGCGGGCGCCCAGGCCGGCCGTGAACGTCCGGAAGAGCGCCCGGGTCGCCGGCTGCGGCTGGAAGAGGTCGAAGAGGTGGGTGCCGGAGCCCACCCACTCGGGCAGGGCGGCCAGCTTGGCGAAGCCGCCCGCGTCCCGGCCGTGCTCCGCCGCGGCTGCGGCCGCCGCCGCGATCGCTCCCGCAGAGGTGCCGCCGATGTTCTTGAAGCGGTACACCCGCGCGAGTTCGCAGATCGCGTGCGGGTAGACGACGCCGCTCGTGATGCCGCCCTTCATGACGACGTCGCACACGCGTGTGGGGCTCGAGTAGTCGTAGCTCTTCGGGTCTGCGGCTGCGCTCATCCGGTCAGCTCCTCCAGGACGGGTCGGATCATCTGGCGCGCCATGCCCGCGTACGGCGCGTCGTCGGCCATGTAGTCGCGCAGCATCGACAGCGACTCGACGAGCATCTGCTCGAGGCGGGCGTTGGGGCCGATCTCGTCCAGTGTCTGGGCGAGGCCGCGCGCGACGGCGATCTCTTTGCGGATCAGCTTCTGGCGGGCCTTGCGGGCACGGACGAGGCCGTCGCGGAGCAGGGCGTAGACGTCGATCGAGACGGCGCCGCGGCGGCTCTTGCGCCCCGACGCCGAGGCGAACGGCCGGATCATGCCCTCCTCGGCGTCGAAGGCGAGATGCCTGGCCGGATCGTCGAGGGCAGGGTGGAGCAGCAGCCGCGGCTCCTTGCGCTCGTCCCCCGGCGCGCGCGCACGCTTCGCCTCGTTCGCGATCGGGAACTGGTTCGCCTTGCCGGAGACGATGCGGCGCCCGTCGGCGAGCTGCTGCTCGCGCTCACGATTGCAGTCGGTGCACGACGGCAGCAGGTTCCCCCACACGGCTGCGAGCCAGTAGTACCCGGGCTTGTGCAGCGAGCCGTCGACCTTGAAGCCGCTCTTCGGCCTGAAGTGCTCGACGTCGAGCGGCTGGGTCTCCCCGTAGGAGCTCTCGCAGTAGGCGCACTTGAAGGAGAAGCGGCGGTTGAGCGTGTCTTTGACGCTGTCCGCCTTGTAGGCGGAGAAGGGGAACGACGCCGGGGCGTGCGCGGGGTCGGCGAAGAACGCGATCGCCTCGGCGAGCTCCTTGCCGCCCTTCGAGTCGGCCCCTGCGAGGTCGGCCGGCGCGGGGCCGAGCGAGACGCGGATCACGCCTGCTCCCCGCTGCTCACGCGCTCCCAGATGTCGGCGATCCTCGTCTTCGTCCGCTGCTTCAGCGCCACCCGCTGATCGACGTCGGCAAGCGTGCCCGAGCGCGCGATGAACTCGTCCGCCGCTTCCAGCACGATGCGCTCGCGTCGTGTCGCGCCCAGCACCTGCAGCTCGTCGAGGCGTGCCGCGAGCTCCGCGTGACGGGCCTCCTCCGCCTTCGTCCGTCGTGTCTTCGCCTTCAGCAGGTAGTACTCGGCGAAGAGGGCGTCGAGCTCCGGATCGATGGTGCTGTTGAGCCCGAAATGCTCGGAGGTGAGCAGCTGGTCGACGCGGAGGCCCTGGACGGAGGGCAGATCCGTGACCGCGACGATCTCCCCCTCCGGGCCACGTCTCATCACGGCGACCTCGCCGGCGCCGAGGCCGCGCAGGCAGAGTGGATCGTGGGTCGAGGTGAGGAACTGCACGCGCGGGAAGACCTGGCGCAGGCTCGGGACGATCTTCATCCGCCAGCGCGGGTGCAGGTGGGCGCCGAGCTCGTCGATCAGGACCGTTCCTTCCGCCGCGTCCACGACCGGCCAGCGCTCGAGCAGCACGGCCATGATGTCGGTCGCCAGCGCGACCACGGACTGGTAGCCGTCACTCAGGTGCTCGAGCGGCACGCGCACGCCGAAGGCCTCGACCTCGATGCGCCGTAGCCGCGTGTTGCGCAGCAGGCGATCGCCTTCCTCGAGCCCGAGCAGGCTCTTGAGCGCTCTCGCGATCGCGTCGAAGCGGGCGCGATCGAAGCCGAGCAGGAACTCGGTGACGTTGCCGATGGGGCAGAACGGGTCGAACAGGTTGTCGACGCGCACCGTGCCGCCGACGGGAGGCGAGGCGAGGCCGCCCCGCGGCAGGAGCCGCGTGGCGCCGTAGGCGAGCAGCAGCGTCTTGGGCTCGGCCTCGCCGGAGAATACGGGCGAGCCGCGCGTGAGCTCGACCACGATGGGATCCACGCTGCCCGCGATGTGCACCTCGACCCGCCCCCGTCGCGCGCCGTTGCGCACGAACGTGGAGGCGTCGAGGTGCAGCGCGTCTCGCGCGCGTTGCCCCATCAGTGCCAGCGCCACGGCCTGGAGCAGCGAGCTCTTGCCGCAGCCGTTCTCGCCGAGCAGCATCAGCCACGGCGCCGAGGCGGTGTCCGAGGCGGTGTGGGGGAGCTCGAGGTCGAGCTCCCGGATCACCTTGAAGTTGCGCACGACGACGCGCTCGATGCGCCGCGTCCGGGCGAAGTAGTCCTCTGCGGCTACCGCGTTCGGTGCGACCGAGTAGGCGTCTTGCTGCTTCTGGCGGGCGTCGAAGGCCGTCTTCACACGCTTGCGCTCGACGTTCGTCACGAGCATCACGTCGCCTGCGACCTGCTCGACCGAGTCGATGCCCTTGGGCGTCGCCTGCAGCGCGGCGTCGACGGCGCCGAGGCGCGACTGCATCCACGCGTTCACGAACTGGCGGCGCAGCGCGGCGTAGGGGCGGGCGGTGGAGAAGAGCGCCTCCACCTCGGCCGGGTCGGGTACCGCGGTCGGCGAGTCGACTCGCTTCGCAAGCGCCTGCCACTCGAGCCCGGCCTCGGCGAGCGCGGCTTTCCTCGCGCCCTGGAGCCCGCTGCGGTTGAGGCCGAGGATCTCGATCGTCGTCCGCCCCTCGTCGGTGATGCTCGCGACGGTGCCGTCCTCGGCGTAGACGAGGTGGTGCTCGGGCTGGTCGCGACGGGGGTCGAGCAGGAGCGGCGCTTCCGCGAGCAGGGCGTCGCCTTCCGTCCCCACCGTCGCCCGGGAGCCGCGCACCGGGAAGCGCGCGCCCTTGAAGCTCCGGCACTCGGGACAGCAGGGATAGAGGTTCTCCCACGTGTACGCGAGCCACCAGTAGTGGTCGGGACTGAGGCCGCCCTGCAGGTCGAGCGCTCCCGCGGCGGGGCGGAACCGGTCGACGAGCATCTCCTTGTCCGTCAGCGGCGACTCGCAGTACGCGCACTTCCCGCCGAAGAGCTCGAGCAGCGCCAGACGCACATCCCCGGCGCCGGTCACCGCGTCGTCGAAGACGAACGTCTCCTGGCTCCGCTCCCTGGGCGGGCGGCCGAAGAAGCCTGCCGCGCGGTCGCGGGCGGCAGCCGCCTCCGGCGAGCCGAGTGACGCCGGTGCCGCTCCCGGCTCGGAGGGCGCGCGGATCATCCGAGGGGCCTCTCGCCCCGGCTGCGCGCCGCAGTCGCCACGGGCCGTCCCATCGAGCCTCCCGTTCCGACAGGCGGAAGGCTAGAGCACGCAGGCCGGGAATGCCATCGCACCGGCGGGGGCCCTCGCACGAGGCATGGCACCCTGCCCCCTCCGCGACGACGGCTCCTCAAGTCGGGAGCCGCTGCCGCCGATACCTCCCGTGCTCGGGGTCGGGGACTGACGGCAATCATCCTGCGGCCCAGGGACCTGAGAAGGGGCGGCGAGCGATTCGCCGCCCTTCTCGTTTCGTAGGATCGCGACGTGGGCTACACGCCGAAGGACGACGGGCGCGAGGTCTTCGCGGAGCTCTTCCCGGAGCCGCTCGACGGCGGCGACTTCCGGGTGCGCCATGCCCGCGAGGAAGACGTTGCGGCAGTGAGGGCTCTGGTCGACGACGTGATGCGGCGGGAGCTACGGCTGCCCGAGGTCGTGGACCTGGCCTTCGCGCGCGCGATGCTGCTGCACGGCGGCGCCTTCGTGATCGTCGACGCTGCGACCGATGCGCCCCTGGGCGGCATGCGTGCCTTCCTCCACGGCGACGCCGTCGAGCTCGGCTACTGGCTCGGCCCCCCGAGCCGCGGCAGGGGGCTCGCCTCGCGGGCGGTCGGCCTGGTCGCCGCGGCGATCGTCGAGCGGCTGCGGCCGTCGCGGCTCGAGCTCCGCACCGGCGTCGGCAACGAGGCGAGCGAGCGGGTGGCAGAGCGGGCCGGCTTCCGGCGCGTAGGTCGTGAGCCCCCGATCGAGTATCCGGGCGGGCGCGTCGTCGAGACCACCCTCTACGTCCGCGACTAGCTCGAGTGGACGACGCGGCCCTCCATGCCGCCGGCCACCGTCACGAGCTGCCCGCTGACATGTCCCGACAGGACGTCGGAGGCCAGCACCACCACCTGCGCCGCCACGTCCTCCGGCTGGGCGACCTTCCGGAGCGCCATCGTCCGAGAGATGCGCCGCACCGCCTCGTCGTCGATCAGCCCGCGGGTCATCGGCGACACCGTCCAGCCGGGCGCGACGGCGTTCACGCGGGCGAGCGGCGCGATGCGCGTGACCTCGTTCTTCAGCGACAGCAGGAGCCCGACCTGCAAGGCGGACTTGGCGGCGGCGTAGTCGGCATGGCCTGCCTCGCCGAAGCGGCCCGCGGTCGAGCCGACGAGCACGAGCGAGCCGTGGCCGTTGCGGGCCACCTCGCGCAGGAAGCCGCGCGCCGTCAGGAACGTGGCGGTCAGGTTCTGGCGCACCGTCTCCTCCCAGCGCTCGAGCGGCAGCTCCCACACGGGCAGGTCCTCCGCAGGCCACACGCCGGCGACGGCCGCGCACACGTCCACGGAGCCGAGCGCCGAGCGGGCCTCCGCGAAGAGCCGGTCGACGTCCGCCTCGACCGTGAGGTCGGCCTGCGCGACTGCGGCGCCGCCGATCTCCGCCGCGACGGTGCGTGCTCGCTCCTCGCCGCGGTGGTAGTGCACGAGCACCTGCGCTCCCTCCGCGGCGAACAGCCGGGCGCACGCCGCGCCGATGCCGCCCGAGGCGCCGGTGACGACCACTCCCTTGCCCGCGAGCCCCGAGTCCACGGTGTCGTACGCTACCCGGCATGAAGGTCTTCGTCGTCAGCGACCTCGAGGGCGTCTCCGGCATCACCAAGGGAGGCCAGACGAACGGCGGGGCGCCGATGTACGAGGAGAGCCGCCGCCTCTACACGGAGGAGATCAACGCGGCGGTGCGCGGGGCGAAGGCCGCCGGCGCGAGCGAGATCGTGGTGATGGACTGCCACGGCGCCGGCGACGAGTGGACGTTCAACTCGCTGATTCCCGAGCTGCTGGACGAGGCCTGCGACTTCGTCGTCCAGGACGAGTGGACCGAGTACACCGAGTTCCTCGAGAGCGGGGTGGACGCGGCGCTCTTCGTCGGCATGCACGCGATGGCCGGCACGCGGCGCGGCGTGATGAACCACACCGTCTCGGGCCAGGTGTGGCAGAACCTGTGGTTCAACGGCGTGCTCGTCGGCGAGACGGGCATCAACGCGGCGCTCTGCGGCACGTGGGGCTGCCCCGTCCTGATGGTCACGGGCGACGTCGCCGCCTGCGAGGAGGCCCACGAGCTGCTCGGGCCGGGGCTCGTGACCGTGCCCGTCAAGCAGGGGCTCGGCGCCCAGTCGGCCCGCAACGTGGCGCCGCTGCGGGCTCGCGGGATGATCGAGGAGGGCGCCCGGCGGGCGCTCGCAGACCTGATCGCCGTCGACCCCTTCGACCCGGGCAGCCCCTGCGAGATCCAGGTCGAGTACAAGAACACGCTCGCGCCCGACAAGCTGCGCCACCGCAGCGGCGTCGAGCGCGTGAGCGACCGCATGATCGTCTCTCGCGCCGACACCTGGTGGGAGGCGTGGAAGCAGTTCTTCTTCTGAGCCTCTAGCTCTCGGCTGTCGCGACCGCCGGCGCGTGGGTGACCTCGTTCGCCGCGCGGCTGCCGCGTAGCAAGGTGAGCGCGACGAGGGGGAAGACGATCACGGAGATGAGGCCGGCTGCCACGAGGGCGACGTAGTTGACGGGCCGGATCAGGCCGAGGTCGACGCCGATCTGGCCCGCGACGACGGGGATGCTCAGCGACGTCGCCTGCAGCAGCCCGGCAGCAGTGACCTGTGCCCGGTTGCCGAACCCGCGGTAGAAGAGCGCCGGCAACCCGCGCACGAGCAGCAGAGCGGCAAGGAAGATCGGTACGCGCGCCAGTGCCGAGCCGCTGGCGAACAGGCTCGACACGTCGAGCTTGATGCCGGTCGAGACGAAGAAGAAGGGAATGAAGACGCCGAAGCCGGCCGCCTCGAGCTTGCGATGGAAGAAGGCGTGCGTCATCCCTTCGTCCCGGTCGACGAGCTTCAGCGTGGCGCCGGCGAGGAACGCCCCGAGGATCGCCTCGAGCCCGAACTCGGACGCGAGGACGACGAAGAGGGCGAGGAGCAGGAAGGCGCCGCGAACGCGGATCTCGGCCGTCGTGTCCTGGAGGCGCACGAGCGTCGAGGTGATGCGCATCGAGCGCTGGAAGCCGAGGATCGTCGCCCCCACCGCGAGCACGAAGAGCAGGAACCCGATCAGGAGGACGAGCTTCGCGCCGAGACCGCCCGCCTCGCCGGAGAAGAAGAGCGACAGGAGGACGATCGGCGTCACCTCGGCGATCGACGCACCGGCCACGACCACCTGGCCGAACGGCGTCGTGGTCTCACCGGCGTCCTTGAGGATCGGCAGGATGATGCCGAGCCCGGTGGCCGAGAGGATGATGGCGATCAGGAGCGGCGACCTGACGAGGTCGCCGGCCTTCAGCACGTACCCCACGGCGAGCGCCAGGCCGAACGACACCGCGAAGCCGACCGCGGTCGTGCCGAGGAGCCGTCCGCGCAGCCGGTCGAACTCGATCTCGAGCCCGGCGAGGAGCAGGAGGAAGGCCAGGCCGAAGACGCTGAGCACCTGCACGGGCTCGTCGAAGCTCGCCCAGCCGAGCACCTGCGGGCCGACCGCGATCCCGAGCAGGATCTCGAGCACGATCGCGGGGAGCCGCAGGCCGGTCAGCCCGATCACCATCGGCGCGAGCAGCGCGACGGCGGCGACGACCGCGACGGAGCTGAACGAGACCATGCAGCGCTAGTCGCCTCGTGACCCGCGGCGTTACAGGTGTAACGCCTGCGTGGCCGCACCTACTAGAGGGCCATGCACGAGGCACTCACCACGGTCGAGCACTGGTGGCCGTCGCCGTTCGGCGAGGCCGACCAGGTCGGGATGCTCAACCACATCACCGACGCGAAGCGGCTCGCCGCCCTCGCGTCCGTCCGCCACGGGCGCGTGTACGACCTCGGCCACGTCCTCGACGAGAGCGTCCCCGTCTTCCCGGGCCGCTACTTCCGCCAGACGCTCGTCACCACCGCCCACCACGCGAACGCCGCCGGCACCGACGCGAGCCCGACCGGCGTGGGGGAGAACAAGGTCAACTGGATGACCGAGATCGTCTCGGGGACGATGCAGCTCGGCACCCACCTCGACGCCCTCAGCCATTTGCAGATCGGCGACCGCGGCTACAACGGCTGGCGCGTGGCCGAGCTCGCGGAGCCCTGGGGCGTCAACAGGCTCGGCGCGGAGACGATCCCGCAGATCGTCACGCGAGGGTGGCTCGTCGACGTCGCCGCCGTACGCGGGGTCGAGCAGCTTGCGGGCGGCGACGTGATCACCGTCACCGACGTCGAGCTCGCGCTCGACGGTGCCGAGCCCGAGCCGGGAGACGCTCTGCTCTTCCACACGGGCTGGAGCAGGCACTGGGACGACCCCGAGACGTACCTCTCCGGCGAGCCCGGCCCCGGCTACGAGGTCGCCGCCTGGCTCGTCGAGCACGGCATCGCTCTGACCGGGTGCGACACGTGGAGCTACGGGCCGGTGCCGGCCGAGGACCCGGCGCGACCGTTCGAGGTGCCGCAGCTCCTCAACGTCCATCACGGCGTCTTCATCGTCGAGAACCTCGAGACCGCCGCGCTGGCGGCCGACGGCGTGCGCGAGTTCGCGCTCGTCCTCACCCACCCCAAGCTTCGCGGCGCCACCGGCGCCTGGACCTCACCCATCGCACTCGTCTGACGGAGGGCACAGCCATGAGCGAGCACTACGACGTCATCATCATCGGCACCGGCGCCGGCGGCGGCACGCTCGCACACCGGCTCGCGCCGAGCGGCCTCAAGGTCCTCCTGCTCGAGCGGGGCGGCTACCTGCCCCGCGAGCCCGAGAACTGGGACTCCCAGGAGGTGTTCGGCAAGGAGCGGTACGTCACCACCGAGCGGTGGTACGACCGGAACGGCACCGCCTTCAGGCCGCACGCCCAGTACTTCGTCGGCGGCAACACCAAGGTCTACGGAGCGATCCTCTTCCGCCTGCGCGAGCGCGACTTCGGCCAGGTCGAGCACTACGGCGGCACCTCGCCCGCCTGGCCGCTCTCCTACCAGGACTTCGAGCCGTACTACGCCGAGGCCGAGAAGCTCTACCTCGTCCACGGCCGGCACGGCGAAGACCCCACCGAGCCGCCCCGCTCGGGCCCCTTCCCGCACCCGGCCGTGTCGCACGAGCCGCGCATCCAGCAGCTCCACGACGACCTCGCCGCTGCAGGGCTCCATCCCTTCCACCTCCCCGTCGGCGTCGATCTCGACGAGTCCGACCCGGAAAAGGGTCGCTGCGTGCGGTGCGCCAAGTTCGACGGCTTCCCCTGCCTCACCGACGGCAAGGCCGACGCCCACGTTCTCTGCGTGCGGCCGGCTCTGCAGCACGACAACGTCACGCTGAGGACGCACTCGCGTGTAGTCCGCCTCGAGACCGACGCCTCCGGTCACACGGTGACCGGGGTGGTGGTCGATCGCGGCGGCGTCGAGGAGACCTTCACCGGCGACATCGTCGTCGTGTCGTGCGGAGCCGCGAACTCCGCCGCGCTGCTCCTGCGGTCGGCCTCGGAAAGGCATCCGAACGGGCTCGCGAACTCGTCCGACGTGGTCGGTCGCAACTACATGGCGCACATCAACTCCGCCGTGATCGCGATCTCGCAGTCGCCCAACCCGACGAAGTTCCAGAAGACGCTGGGCCTCAACGACTTCTACTGGGGTGCCGACGACTCGGACCTTCCGCTCGGGCACATCCAGATGCTCGGCAAGTCGGACAAGAACATGCTGCGGGCCGGTGCGCCCTGGTTCGCCCCCGGGCTCGCGCTCGACTACATGGCGAAGCACGCGATCGACTTCTGGCTCACGTCCGAGGACCTGCCGCACCCGGACAACCGCGTGACCGTCGACCGGCAAGGGAACATCCACCTGGCCAAGACCTACTACAACCTCGAGGCGCACAAGCGGCTGCTGGGCAAGCTGAAGGGCCTGCTCGGCGCGATCGGGTGCCAGGAGCGGGCGATTCCACGCTGGTCGGTGCTCGACCAGCAGATCCCGCTGGCGGGCATCGCCCACAACTGCGGCACCGTCCGCTTCGGCACCGACGCGAGGACATCCGCGCTCGACCCGAACTGCAAGACCCACGACCTGGACAACCTGTACGTCGTCGACACGAGCTTCTTCCCCTCGTCGTCCGCCGTGAACCCGGCGCTGACGGCGATGGCGAACGCGCTGCGTGTCGGCGACCACCTGATCGAGCGGCTCGGGGCCGACACGATGCCCCGGGTCGAGGAAGAGGTGATGGTCTCGTGAAGACGGCAAACACGCTCGCACGCGCGATCGGCAAGGGCGTCGTCGCCGGCCTCGCCGGCACGGCGGCGATGACGGTGTCCAGCACCGTCGAGGCGAAGCTGCGGGGTCGCGCGTTCAGCGACGCTCCCGCCCGCGCCACTGCGAAGGTGCTCGGGATCGCCGAGTTCGAGGACGCCCGCGCCAAGGCGCGCTTCAGCGACCTCTCCCACTGGGGCTACGGCACCGCCTGGGGTGTCGCGCACGGGCTCCTGCGCGAGCTGGGCCTGGGCAGGAAGGCCGCGACGCCGGCCCACTTCGCGGCCGTCTGGGGCAGCGCTGCCGCAATGCTCCCCGCCCTCGAGATCGCGCCCCCGTTCGTCTTCTGGGGGAAGGAGGAGGTCGCGATCGACCTCTTCCACCACGGCGTCTACGCCGCCGCGACCGGGCTCGCCTACGAGCTGCTCGACTGAGCTCCAGCTCCCCCCGATGACACGGCTGCCCGCTCGAGCGGGCAGCCGTGTAGATCTGACCTCAGCACGCCGTCGATGTGCCCCGGGCGAGGGCCATCGTGATGGACATCCGGGTCGCCCGTCAGGAATCCGCGCGCGACTCGACGATCTGCTTGAGCCGGGCGAGATCCTTGCCGTTCGCACGGCGCATCGCGCTCGCCAGCATCGGCGCCGCGACCCGTCCGAAGCCGGCCGGCTCACCGCGGTTGCGCAAGGTCATGTGCGTGCCGCCCTCTGGCGTGTCGGCCCAGGTGTACCTCGTCTCCATCGGGAACGGCCCCTCCGCCGTGGTCATCACAAAGCGCTCACCGGGCGCGAGAGCTTCGACCTCGTACGTGTAGGCGAGGCGGCGCCCCAGGAATCGTGCGACAAACGCGATCCGGGAGCCGACCGCCAGTGGCCTGGGGGTCTTCCACTCGACCGACTCGATGTTCTCGTACCAGGACACGGCGTTGTCCGGATCGCAGGCAAAGCCGGCGACCTCGGAGCGCGGTCGGTCGATCTCGATCTCTGTCAGAACGTCGACGGGCATGCCGGGATCGTACGCCGGCGCCCCTCGCTCGAGGCAATGCCGGCTCTCCGACGACCTCAGCCGGGAGGCAGGGCCGCGCGGCGACAGTCGCCGCGCGGCCCTGGGCGGGTAGGCTCCCGCTCTAGCGAGCGCCGACAGGCTCGGCCTGGCTCGACTCCCAGGCGGCCCTGGCTTCGTCCGTGAGCGGATCGAAGTCCGGCTTGATGCGCTGGAACAGGTCGGCCAGGTCGGCCCAGAGCTGGTACGAGGACGGACGCCCCCAGAACCAGTAGCCGTTGTACACCTTGTCGATCACGAGGCCCGGTGCGAGCACGAGCGTGATCGGCACGTTCGCGTCGTGGTGGGTGTCCGTGTACTCGCGGATGTCGAGCGTGCGCTGCACCTCGAGCTCCTCGTCGGCGAGATAGGTCCAGAAGGCGCCCGTCGCGATCTTCATCTTGTTCGTGTCGTGCCGGGTGTTCGGGAAGATGCTCACCATCTCGGTGAAGGCCACGGGGCAGAAGTCGTAGAGCTTGACGAGCTCCCGCTGGTGCTGGCGCTCGCGCGGGCAGTGCTCACCCCGCGCCAGCATCAGGATCATCGGGTTGTCGCCCTGGAGCTCGGACAGCCGGTGCATCGTGCCCGTGTCGTCCGGGAGCTCGAAGTCCGGGAGCGTCGCCCCCACCTGCAGCTTGTCGGTCATCGTTCTCTCCTCTCGGTCCTAGTGCGGGCGGATGCCGGGGATCCTGAGGCGGATCCGGTAGACGCTGGTCAGCGCCGTGACGTAGAGCGTGCGGCCGTCCTCGTCGCCCCAGGCCAGGTTGTGCGGGTTCTCGGGCAGCTTCAGCAGGCCGAGCTGTGTGCCCTGCGCGGAGAGCACCCAGATGCCGCCGGGGCCGCAGACGAAGACGTTGCCGGCCTCGTCGACCTTGATCCCGTCGATCGCGTCCTCGCCGGGCGCGTCGGTCATGTCGTAGAAGATGGTGCCGTTTGCGAGCGCGCCGTCGGCGGCGACCTCGTAGCGCATCACGACCTTGTGCTCCGGATCCCAGTCGCCGACGTACAGGTACCGCTCGTCGGGTGAGAAGGCGAGCCCGTTCGGGCCCTCGAGCTCGTCGGTCTCGAGCGAGACGATGCCGTCGCGAACGCGGTAGACGCCGCTGAACGGCGTCTCCTTGGCCGGGTCGTCGAAGACCGCGGGCAGGCCGAACGGCGGGTCGGTGAAGTAGAGCGTCCCGTCCGAGCGGTACACGAGGTCGTTCGGGCTGTTCAGCCGCCTGCCGTCGTAGCTGTCGGCCAGCACGGTGATGTCGCCGTGCGGGTTGACGCGGATGACGCGGCGGTTGCCGTGCTGGCAGATCGTGAGCAGGCCGTTCGGGTCGAACGTCAGCCCGTTCGACCCCGGCTGGTGGTAGCGGCCGATGTCGAGCCCGGTGTAGCCGCTCTTGGAGCGGAACACGGTGACCTGCCCGGCCGGTGTCCAGCGGTAGATCGCGTTCGTGTTCGGGGAGCTGAAGAGCAGCGCGCCGTCGCGCGACCAGACGGGGCCTTCGGTGAACTCGAAGCCCCCCGCAACCAGCTCGAGCGTCGCGTCGGCGGGCAGCACCGACGCGAGCCCGTCGTCTGTCCGCTCGACCTCGAGCTCGGCCTCCCGCGTCACCACTGCGCGCTCGGGCGCGTAGAAGTCGAGCGTCGCTGTGCGCATCCAGATGTAGTTGCGGGGCGAGGCCGAGATCGGGCCGTTGATCCCGAAGACGGCGATCTGGAACGTCTCTCCCGGCCGTGCGCTCCGGGTCAGCAGCACGCGGTTGGGCGCGTTGAAGCCTCCGGCCACCTGGCCGCCGGTGTCCCCGAGCGCGAGCGGCAGCTGCCCGTTCACCCAGACCTCGGCGTAGTCGTCGATCA